>NZ_JBHVEU010000172.1:0-16943 GCF_042802075.1 Kitasatospora sp. NPDC057518 | reverse complement strand
GACCGGGAGCTGCTTCGCCGTCATCGCCCCGGCCCTGGACGCCGTCGTGCGCACCCCCGCCCCCGGCGGCGCCCCCGCCACGGCCTGACTCCTGCGGCGCCGGGCGGCCCCCGGCCGCTCCGGCCCCGACGGGGGACTCGCGCGGCCGCCGTCCGCCCGGACGCTCCGGGGCACCCGGCAAGGCGCCCGCCCCGCGGTGCCCGCGGAGGGGTCCGCGGGTGCCACGGGGCGGGCGCCTGCCGGACGGGCCGTCACCGTACGGGTGCGGGCGCCGGTCCGGGCGGCCGGTTCAGTTGAAGACCACGACGTCGGTGCGCATCGGCAGCGGGCTGTTCCACCCGATGCTGATCTTGAAGGTCACCACGCCGTTGCCCGGGGCGATGCTCGAGACCTGGAAGGCCGCGGCGCCGACGAACCGGTTGCCGTTGGAGTCGATCTCGGAGGCCGTGATGACGACCGTCGAGTCGATCCCGATGACGTTCCAGGACAGCTGGAGGTTGAAGGTCCCGTTGCCCGGGCTCCACGTCCACCAGGCCCGGTTCACGGAGCCGACGTTGCCGCCGATGGCCGCGAGGCCCTCGTTCCGGCCGGCGGGCAGCGAGCTGTGCGTGATCTGCGGGACCTCGGAGGCGGAAGGTTCGACTGCGGCCATGGCGGCACTCCCTGCGCCGGGAGGGCCCCCCACGAGCCCTCCGGATACCCAGAGTGTCCGCCGTTGCGCACAGCGTCACAATCACTCGTGCGAGTGAACCACCGGCGCGCCGCCGTGCCACCCGCGCCACCACGGCCCCGGGCCGCGCGCCGCCCGGCGCGCACCGCCCGCCGCCCGCCTGTCGCCCGGCGCGCACCGCCCGCCGGCTGGCGACCCGTCAGTCCGCGGCCCGTCCCACCCCGCCCCGCGGCCCGCGCGGCTTGCCCGCGGCCGGGCGGTGGCCGACGGTGGAGTGCGAAACGCGCCGCGCGGCCCCGCCCGCCCGCGCGCACCGCCGCCCACCCGCCCGCCCGGGCCCGAACCACCCGGGCCCGAACCACCCGAGGGAGCCCCCCGTGAGGATCAACCTGGCCAGCGTCTTCGTCGACGACCAGGACAAGGCCCTGCGCTTCTACACCGACGTGCTGGGGTTCGTGAAGAAGGCCGACGTCCCGCTCGGCGACCACAGCTGGCTCACCGTCGTGTCGCCCGAACAGCCCGACGGCACCGAGCTGCTCCTGGAGCCCGACCGGCACCCCGCCGCCAGGGCCTACGTCGCGGCCCTGGCCGCCGACGGCATCCCCGCCACCTCCTTCGCCGTGGACGACGTGCACGCCGAGTACGAGCGCCTGCGCGCCCTGGGCGTGCGCTTCACCCAGGCGCCGCTGGCCATGGGGCCGGTGACCACCGCCGTCCTGGACGACACCTGCGGCAACCTCCTCCAGATCGCCCAGTACCACTGACCCCCGCCCCGCACGGCCCCCGAGGGCGCCCCGCCTTGACACCCCGGATCGTATCCAGAATATTAGATACGTCCCCGAGGGGCCGGACGGCGGAAGGAGCGTGTGCGGTGGACCTGGACCCGCTGGCCGTACACAAGGCGCTCGCCAACCCGGCGCGCGCGGACTTCCTGCGCTGGCTCAAGACGCCCGAGCGCTACTTCGACGAGCCGTACTACCGCGAGCGCGGCGTCGGCTTCCACATCGGCGTGTGCGTCACCGACATCCAGGAGCGCTCGGGGCTGTCCCAGTCGGTGGTCTCCGGCTACCTCCAGATCCTGCGCGAGGCCGGGCTGCTGGTGTCCGAGCGCGTCGGCAAGTGGACGTTCTACCGGCGCGACGAGGAGACCATCGCCGCCTTCGCCGCGTACGTGCGCGACGAACTCTGACCCCGCCCCACCCCGCTTCGGGGGGCGCCCGCCCGGCGCCCCCTTTTCTTCGACCCAAACGCATCCAACTATCTAGATTTGTGTATCCAATGGAGGCTGTCGTGCCACGCACCGCTCCCGCCCGAAACGCCCTGGCCGTCCCGGTCCTGGCACTGGGCGTGTTCGGCATCATCACCACCGAGATGGGCGTCGTCGGCGTCCTGCCCTCCCTGGCCGAACGCCTGCACGTCACCCCCGCCGCCGCCGGATGGCTGGTCGGCGCCTTCGCCCTCACCGTCGCCGCCACCGGCCCCGTCGGCGTCCTGCTCGCCTCCCGGCTGCGCCGCAAGACCGTCCTGGCCGCGGCGCTCGCCCTCTTCGCCGTCTCCAACGCCGTCTACGCGCTCGGCCACTCCTTCCCGCTCGTCCTGGCGTTCCGGATCCTGCCCGCGCTGCTCCACCCCGTCTTCTTCGCCCTCGCCCTGACCGCCGCCACCCGCCTGGCCGCGCCCGGCAAGGCCGCCCGCGCCGCCACCACCGTCTTCGCCGGCGTCAGCGCCGGCTTCGCGTTCGGCGTGCCCGTCACCTCCTACCTCGCCGAGCACATCTCCCTGCCCGCCGCGTTCTGGGCCGCCGGCGCCGTCAACCTCCTCGCCTGCGCCGGCGTCCTCGCCTTCTTCCCCGACCTGCCCGACACCGCGCCGCCCACCTACGCCGGACAGCTGGGCATCCTGCGCCGGCCCCGGCTGTGGCTGGCCGTCGCCGCCGTCACCCTGGTGTTCGCCGCGATGTTCAGCGGCTACGGCTACATCGCCGAGTACCTGGGACGCGTCACCGGCCTCGCCCCCTCCCTCACCGGCCCCGTCCTGATGGCCTTCGGCGTCGTCATGACCGCCGGCAACATCCTCTTCGGCCGCCTGCTGGAACGCGGCCTCGTACGCACCGTCACCGCCTACCCGCTCCTCTACCTCGCCCTCTACCTCCTGGTCGACGCCGCCGGCCCCCACCCCCTGCCCATGCTCGCCGCCGTCCTGCTCTGGGGCGCCGTCCACTCCGGCGGCCTCGCCGTCGCCCAGGCCTGGCTCGCCCGCGACGCCACCGACGCCCCCGAGTTCGGCAACAGCCTCTTCATCTCCTTCTCCAACCTCGGCATCACCCTGGGCACCACCCTCGGCGGAGCCGTCGTCACCACCGCCGGCCCCCGCCACCTGCCCCTGGCCGGCGCCGCCCTCGCCGCCGCCGCCCTGGCCGCCGTCCTCCTGCGCCGCCGCCTGGACCCGCCCCGGCAGCCCGACCAGCCGCAGCCCGACCAGCAGTCGCGGCACGACGAGCCGCGGCACGAGGAGCCCCGGCCCGCCCCGGCCCCCTGACCGGCCCCGCCGGCCCGCGCCCCCTGCCCCGCCCCGGGCAGGGGGCGCACCCGCCCGCCGGCCCCCGACCCCCGGCCGTACCCGCACCGCCCGCGCGGCCCGCACGCGGGAACCCCGGCGGCCCGCCGCGGACCACCGCTACCGTGTCACCGGCCCCCGCCACCGGCCGTCGCGGCGCTCCCGCGCGCCGCACCCGGCCACGACACGAGACGAGTTGATGCCGCACCATGTCCGACGACGACATACCGCCGGGCGTCGGCGCCGCACTGCTGCGCCCCGGGGCCGAGGCGGTGACGGCGACCAGCACGCACACCGCCACGACGGACGCGCACCCGGCCGTGCGGAGCCTGCTGGACCGGACCGCGCCCGCGATGCGCTCGCTGTTCCACGGGCGCTGCCCGGAGGTCGTCCTGCTGTCGCGGGTCGCCGCCGAGGCGCGGGCGGCGCTCGTCGCCGAAGGCGTCCACGACCCCGGGCACGACCGGGTCATCGAGCGCATGGGCCTGCTGCTGTCCGGGGCGGTGATCGCGGGCATCCTGCTGCGCGAGCCAGGCGATCCGGCGCACGAGCGCCCGATCCCGCCCTGCTCGTCGTGCGCACCCGCGCTCGACGCGCTCGGCGTGCGGGTCGTGGAGGTGCCCGCGCTGTGACGTCCCGTTTCCCCGCCCCCGTCCTCCACGCCCTGACCGCGGCCGGCTGGTACGAGGGCGTCCGCCTGCCCGAGCGCGAACTGCGGGCCCGGCTGCGCTCGTGGGGGGACCCGGCCGCGTACGTCCCGGCCCCCGTGATGGCCGTGCTGCGGGAGTTCGGCGGCATGACCGTCCACCAGTACGGGCCGGGTGCGGACATGTCCCGGATGCCGTTTCGGATCGATCCCGGGGTCGGGCTCCACGCGGACCGGAGCCTGCGCGCCTACGGCGCGAGGTACGGCCCGGACCTGGTGCCCGTCGGGGAGTACGACCTGGGACGCGGGCGGCTCGCGATGGACGCCGAGGGCGCCGTCCACCTGTTCTGGGGCGACCTGTGGAAGGTCGCCGACTCCTTCGACGGCGCCCTGGTCGCCCTGGTCGAGGGCCGGCGCCCGAGGCGCCTCGACCCGGCCGCGCCGGCCCCGCTTCCCCCCGGCGAACCGGCGGACGAGGCCAGGGCCCGCGACCTGGCCCGCCACCGCGCCGTCCGGGGCGGCCCCCTCGGCGCGGTGGACGTCGTGCTCCGGGAGTTCGAGCTCGGCTGGCCGGCCTTCCCGGTCTTCGCCGACCCGGACCCGCTCGCGAACGTGGGCGCGGGCTGCCTGGTCGTGGACCGCCGCAACGGCCTCGTCACGCAGATGCCCGCCCTGCCCGCCGACCGCGTCCTGGACATGTACCGCGCGTGGTACCCGGCCCGCTGACGCGCCGGCGGCACGTCCCGCCGCCCGCGTCGCGGCGGCACCGCGGCACCCGCCCGGGCACCCCGCGCCCCGGACCCCGGGGTGTCCGGGGCGCGGGCGGGTTCAGGCGTAGCGGTCGAACAGGGCCTGCAGGTAGTCCTCCAGGCGTCCCGTCAGCACGGCGGGCGTCAGGTCGGCGCGTCCCAGCTCGCGCCAGGGCTCGGCGACCTTCCGGGCGTCCGGGGCGAAGGCGAGGGCGTCCAGCAGCCGCCAGTACAGGTGGTCGCGGCCGCCGGCGAGGGTGCGGCCGCCGGCGGCGGTGTAGCGGTCGGCGAAGGCCAGGCCCGCCTCGGGGCCGTGCAGCAGGGCCAGGGCGGTGGAGCAGTGGGCGACGTCCAGGTCGGCCGGCCCCCAGGACGTCTCCACCCAGTCGACGACCCCGCTGACGGCCAGGTCGGCGCCCGCGCCGGTGAACAGCACGTTGCCGGGGTGGAAGTCGCGGTGCAGGAAGCAGGAGCGGTGCGCGGGCACCGCGCCGCCGATCACCTCCACCGCCCGCCGCCACAGCCCGGCGCGGGCGGTGCCCCCGGGCACCTCCACGCGCTCGGGGGCCGTCCACGCCTGCCAGGCGCGCGGCCGGTCGCCCTCGGCGACGTCGAGGGCGTGCACGGCGGCCAGCTGCGCGGCCAGCAGGCCCGCGCGCCGCCCCGCCTCCCCGTCCTCGGCCACCCGCACGGTGCCGGGCAGGTGCGTCATCAGCAGCGACGGGTGCTCGCACACCGCCCCCGACCCGTCCACCGCGCGCAGGCGCGCCGCCGGGACGCCGCCGCCCTCCAGCAGGCGCAGCACCGCCGCCTCGCGGGCCAGCAGCCCCGGGGCGTGGCGGCGGTAGAACGGCTTGACGAAGGAGCGCAGCACCAGCGCGTACGGGCCCGCGCCACCCGGGCGCTCCACGTCCACGCGGCGCATCCGCGAGGTCCACCCGCCGGTGAGCGCGCTCACCGCCGTGACGCGCTCACCGGGCGCGAGGAGCCCCTCCACCCACCGGCGCGTGCCGTCCCACCCCTGGCCCCAGTCCCCACCGTCGATCATGGACGGCAAGCCTACGCCCCACCCCCGCCCGACCCGCCCCGAGCAGGCCTGACGAAGAGTCAACTCCCGTACAACCACGGACAGAAGCCCCCTATTCCGACAGGCGTCGAAGTTTGACAGGCGGGGCGCGCCCGGGGTTGGCTGGACGCCGATCCGCACCGCACCCAGGGGGAGGGGCCCGCCATGCCCAGGACCGTCGTCTTCGAGACCACCGGAGGACCGGAGGTACTGGCCGTACGCGAGCGCGCCCTGCCCGAACCCGGGCCCGGCGAACTGCGCCTGCGCGTGGCCGCGATCGGCCTCAACCGCGCCGAGGCCCTCTTCCGCGCCGGCACCTACCTGGAGCGGCCGCGCCTGCCCGCCACCCTCGGCTACGAGGCCAGCGGCACCGTGGAGGCCGTCGGCGAGGGCGTCACCGCCTTCACGCCCGGCGACCTCGTCGACACCGTGCCCGCGTTCTCCCAGAACGACTACGGCGTCTACGGCACCCACGTCCTGGTCCCCGCCCGCGCCGCCGTCCCCCACCCCGCCGGCCTCACCCCCGCCCAGGGCGCCGCCGTGTGGATGCCCTACCTCACCGCCTACGGCGCCCTCGCCGAGGACGGCCACCTGCGCCCCGGCGACCACGTGCTGATCACCGCCGCCGCCTCCGGCGTGGGCCTGGCCGCCATCCGCACCGCCCGCCGCCTGGGCGCCCACCCGATCGCCACCACCCGCACCCGCGCCAAGGCCCGGCACCTGCTGGACGCCGGCGCCGCCGAGGTCGTCGTCACCGGCGAGGACGACCTCCTCGCCCGCGTCGACGCGGCCACCGGCGGATCCGGCGTGCGCACCGTCCTCGACCCCGTCGCCGGACCCGGCGTCCTGACCCTCGCCCGCACCCTGGCCCCCGGCGGACGCCTGACCGTCTACGGCCGCCTCGACCCCCGCGACACCCCGATGCCCGGCCAGGACACCTTCGCCCCCGTCACCAGCCGCTTCTTCTCCATGCACGAGGTCACCCGGGACGACGAACGCCTGCGCCGCGCCCACGCGTTCGTCACCGCCGGCCTGGCCGACGGCTCCTTCACCCCCGCCGTCGACCGCGTCTTCGAAGGCCTCGACACCGTCGCCGAGGCCCACCGCTACCTGGAGGCCGGCACCCAGATCGGCAAGATCGTCCTGACCGTCGGCGACTGAACCACCACCGGAGGCCGAACCGCCCCCGCCGGGGGCCGGCGGGCCCTCAGGCCCCCGGGGCCCGGCGGGCCTCCGCGTCGGCGGCGGCCACCACCGCCGCCAGCAGCCCCGGGAACCGCCGCTCCAACTCCTCGCTGCGCAGCGCGTTCATCTTGGTGGTGCCCACGTAGTACTGGCGCAGCAGCCCCGCCTCGCGCAGCACGCTGAAGTGGTGGCTGGAGGTCGAACGCCCCACCGGCAGGTCGAAGGAACCGCAGCTGAGATCGGCTCCCGAGTGCGCGAGCGTGCGCACCACCGTCCTGCGGGCCGGATCAGCGAGCGCCTCCAGCACCTGCTGGACGCTCACGTCCTCCACACCAGGGTGCACGATCACCCGCGCCGCCACGCGTGCCCGCCCCACACCCACCACCCCTTCCCAACACTCGACCCCCGTCTGTCCGACAGTCAAAAACCGCGCCGTGTGCGCGACTTCACGAGCACGACGCTACCAGGGACGATCGCCCGGCCCCCGGCCTCCGCCCCCGGGAGGCGCGCCGGACCCCCGGACCGCCCCCGCGCCCCACCCGCCGCCCACACCCACCGCAACACCCGCGCAACACGCCCCGCCGCCCGGCACGGGGGCCGGCCGCGGGCCGCGCGGGAGCGCCGGGCACGACGGCGCGCGGCCGAGGACGGCCGGGAAAGAGGGGATGCGCGGCGCGGCACGGAGGGGAAAAGAGGAGGTGCGTCGTGGCGGGCGGCACGGGGGAGAGGCCCCGCAAAGGGCCGCCGAGGACGACCGGGGACCGCCGAAGGCCGCCGGGCGCGGCGGCGCGCGGCCGAGGACGGCCGGAAGGAGAGGGCCCGCGGAGGCAGGCGGCGCGCCCCGCCGGACCGGGGACCGGCGGGGCACGCCGCAGCGGCACAACGGCAGCGGCAGGCGCGGGCGCAGGCGCGGGGCCCCGGGCTCAGGCCGCGCGCACCGGCGCCGGCGCCGCCCGGGCCAGACGGGTCAGCGCCAGCGGCTCGAAGATCCCCATCAGCACCGGGTCCACCGCCCGCACCGCCGCCGGCGCCGGCGCCGCCGGCACGGGGGAGCGCAGCATCGCCAGGTAGAGCTCCTGGGTCTCGGCGGCCGGGTCGATGCCCAGCTCCTCGGCCAGCACCTGACGCAGCTGCTGGTAGCAGCGCAGCGCCTCCGCCCGGTTGCCGGAGGCGGCCAGCGCCTCCATCCGGCAGCGGTAGGCGCTCTCCCGGAACGGCGCCCGGCGCACCGCCTCGTCCGCCCAGCGCAGCGCGTGGTGCTCCTCGCCCAGCGCCGACGCCGCCAGGCTCGCGGTCTCCAACGCGCTGATGCGCAGCTCCTCCACGTGCTCGCGCACCCCCTGCGCCCACTCGCCCTCGTGGTCGGGCAGGAACGCCCCGCGCAGGTTCGCCAGCGCCCCCGCGGCCAGCTGCTGCGCCACCGCGTGGCCGCCCGAGGCCAGCGCCTCGCCGGCCTCGCCGACCGCCGAGGCCGCCGCCTCCAGGTCCACCGCCGCGTCCGCGGGCAGCCGCAGCACGTACCGCCCGCCCTGGGAGATCAGCGGGGTCGCACCGGGCCCCTGCCCCGGATCGGTGACGAACGCCCGCACCCGGCTCACCACGCTGCGCAGCGCGGAGGCCCAGGTGTCGGGCAGGCCGTCGGGCCAGATGGTGTCGGCCAGCTGGTCGCGGCTGGTGCCGCTGGAGCGCTCCAGCACCAGGCGGGCGAACGCCACCTGGGCCTGGGCGCTGGACAGGTGCTGCGGGGCGCCGTCCTCGTGCTCGACGGCCACCAGACCGGTCAGGCGGATCAGCATGCGCGGGCCCCCGATCTACCGGACGGACCGTCTTCCCTGAAGCCTTTCAACACGAGCTCCAACCCCCTCGAGCCAAAGCGGAAGTGACGGCCCGTTCCGGCCGTCGGCGTGGGAAATTGCGGATCGGAACAATAAACCGCCGACCAGCCGTTCGGTTTCGGCGGATTTCGACCATACATTCGCCGCATCGCGCGGTGTCAACACCGGTTGCGGAAACATACCCACCGGCCGGTCAATGCGTCGTGGACGCAAGGTTTCCGCACGTCAGAGCGTTCCCGCAGGCCAGGAAAGCGCCTATTGCGGACGCCTTGCGCATCCTGCCGTAGAAATGTAGCCATCCTTGAGCACCCCGCGTGAAGGCTTCGAGAAACACCCCGAGCCGCGAAAAGCCCCGAACAACCGCGAAACAGCCGCACGCAACCGCGAAACAGCCGCGAACAACCGTGAAAAGCCGTGAACACCGTGACGCCGTGAAGGAGAAACCCGTGAACGCCACCGGAGCATGGGACCGCCTGGAGCCGAAGCTCGCCGCAACGAACGCCCGCGTGGCCGCACTGGAGTCCGACCCCTCCCGGCGCAACAGCTTCGTCGCCTACACCATGGAACGCGACAGCGCCTACTGCGACCTCGACGGCGAGCGCCTGCTCATGATGTCCGGCTACAGCTACCTCGGCCTGGCCGGCGACGAACGCGTCGTGGCCGCCGCCAAGGCCGCCGTCGACGTCTACGGCACCGGCAACCACGGCGTGCGCGCCCTGGCCGGCACCATCCCCCTGCACGAGGAACTCGAAGCCGAGGTCGCCCGCTTCGCCGGCCGCGAACGCGCCCTGGTCTTCGGCTCCGGCTACGCCGCCAACGTCGGCACCGTCGGCGCCCTCGTCGGCCAGGGCGACACCGTCCTGATCGACAAGTACGACCACGCCTCCATCGTCGACGGCTGCCGCCTGTCGGGTGCCACCGTCACCCGCTTCCGCCACAACGACGTCGACCACCTCGAGCGCCGCCTCAAGGCCGCCGCCCCCACCGGCGTGCGCCTGGTCATCGTCGACAGCGTCTACTCCATGGACGGCGACATCGCCCCGCTGCCCGAACTGCGCGAGGTCTGCGACCGCTACGACGCCCTCCTCATGGTCGACGAGGCCCACGCCCTGGGCGTCATCGGCAAGACCGGCGGCGGCATCGAGGAGCACTTCGACCACAAGGTCCGCGTCGACGTCAAACTCGGCACCCTCTCCAAGGCCATCCCCTCCATGGGCGGCTGGATCGCCGGCAGCCACGACCTCATCGGCCACCTGCGCTACGCCGCCCGCCCGTTCCTGTTCTCCGCCGCCCTCGGCCCCGCCCAGACCGGCGCCGCCCTGGAGTCCCTGCGCATCCTGCGCCGCGAACCCGAGCGCGTCACCCACACCCAGACCCAGGCCCAGCGCCTGCGCACCCGCCTCAACGACGCCGGCATCTCCACCATGGACTCCACCACCGCCGTCCTGCCCGTCATCGCCGGCAGCGACGACGCCGCCTACGACTACGCCACCGCCTGCCGCAAGGCCGGCGTCATCGGCCTGCCCGTCGTCACCCCCGCCGTGCCCAACGACCTCGCCCGGCTGCGCATCGCCGTCACCGCCCGCCACACCGCCGCCGACATCGACTTCGCCGCCGAGGCGTTCCTGACCGCCGCCGCCCAGACCGGCCTGATCTGACCCGCCCGGCCCGACCGATCCGGCCCGCCCCGCCCGCCTGATCCGGCCTGCCCGGCCGGACCGGCCCGCCTGATCCGACCGGCCGGCCCAGACCGGCCCGCCCCGCCCCCGCTGCCACCGCCGGGCCGCCCGCGCGACCGCGCTAAGGAGACGAAGCCATGGCCCCCCACCACCGGCCGCCGATCGCCGTCACCGGCCTCGGCGTGGTCAGCCCCGCCGGCCACACCGTCGAGGACCTCTGGCGCACTGTCGCCTCCGGGCGCTCCACCGCCACCGCCCTCACCGACCCCGCCCTGGCCCGCCACCGGGTGCGCCTGGGCTGCAAGGTCACCGACCTGCCCGACAACGACCTCGTCCCCGCCAAGGACGCCCGCCGCCTGGACCCGTTCGCCCACTACGGCACCCTCGCCGCACTCGCCGCCCACGCCGACGCCGGACGCCCCGAACCCGAACCCGGGCGCAGCGCCATCGTGGTGGGCACCGCCGTGGGCGGACGCACCACCAGCGACCGCGAGTCCGCGCTGTACACCGAGCACGGGCCGCTGCGGGTCTCCCCGCTGATGCCGCTGGTCACCATGCCCAACGCGGCCGCCGCCCAGATCGCGATGCGCCTGCACTGGAACGGGCCGGCCCTGACGATCGCCACCACCTGCGCCTCCGGTGCGGACGCGATCGGCCACGGCGCCCTGCTGCTGGAGACCGGGCGCGCCGACGTGGTGATCGCCGGCGGCTGCGAGGCCACCCTCACCCCCGTCACCCTGGCCGCGTTCGGCAACCTCGGCGCGCACTCCCTGCGCAACGACGAACCCCGGCGCGCCTCACGGCCCTTCGACACCGACCGCGACGGCTTCGTGATGGGCGAGGGCGCCGGCTTCCTCGTCCTGGAACGCCTGGACGACGCCCGGGCCCGCGGCCGCACCCCGTACGCGCTGCTCGCCGGGTACGGCGCGAGCGCGGACGCCTACCACCTGTCCAACCCGCGCCCCGACGGCGCCGGCGCGGTGGCCGCGATGCGCGCCGCCCTCGCCGACGCGGCCCTCGCGCCCGGCGACATCGCCCACGTCAACGCCCACGGCACCTCCACCGTGCACAACGACCGGGCCGAGGCCGCCGCCCTGCGCGCCGTGTTCGGCCCCCACGGCGTGCCGGTCACCTCCACCAAGGGCGCCATCGGCCACCTGATCGGCGCCGCCGGCGCCGTCGAGCTGATCGCCGCCATCGAGGCCATGAACGCCCGCACCGTCCCTCCCACCGCCAACCACGAGAAGACCGAAGAGGGCCTGGACCTCGACGTCGTGCACACCGCGCCGCGCCCGGTGCGCGCCGGCGCGGCCCTGTCCAACTCGTTCGGCTTCGGCGGCCACAACACGACCCTGGTGGTGACCCCGCTATGACCGCACCCACGACCACACCCGCCGCACCCGCCGCACAAGCCGCCCCCGCCGGACAGGCCGCACCCGCTGCTCCCGCCGTGACCGCGCCCGCCGGGCCGGTGTCGCGCACCCGCCTGCACGTCACCGACCGGGACCTGGCCGCCTACCGGGCCGCGGCCCGCGCCCGCCTGGGCGCCCCCGCCCGCGCCGGGGCCGGCCCCGCGCACCCCTTCGTCGCCGCCCACGCCCTCGCCCAGCACACCGTCGGCGCGCTGACCGCCGGCGACCACGGGTTCACCGGCGTGGTCCACCTCGCCCAGGAGATCCGCACCCACGCCCCGCTCACGGCGGGGGACGTCGACGTCGCCGTCGAGGTCGCCGCCGTGCGCCGCGAGGCCCGCGGCACCCGCCTGGCCCTGACCACCCGCCTCACCGACGCGGCCACCGGCGCCCCGCTCGCCGACCTCGCCACCGCCGCGCTCCTGCTGGGCGCCACCGGCACCGAGCCGTACGGCGCCCTGCCGCCAGCCGCCCACCCCGGCTCCGTGCCCGACGGCCCGCCCCTGGTCCTCACCCACGTGCTGGACGCCGGCGACACCCGCGCCTACGCCCACGCCTCCGGCGACCTCAACCCCATCCACCTCGACGACGACGCCGCCCGCGCGGCCGGCTTCCCCGGCGTCATCGCCCACGGCATGCACCTCGTCGCCCTGGCCGCCGAGGAGATCACCGACCGCCACGCCGGCGGCGACCCCGCCCGCGTCACCGCGCTCGGCGCCCGCTTCGCCGCCCCCACCCGCCCCGGCACCGAACTGCGCCTGACCCTCCAGCCCCACGACCGGGGCACCGTGGTGCGCTTCACCATCGCCACCGAGGCCGGCACCGCCGTCAAGGCCGGCTGGGCGCGCATCGCACCGGCGGGGGAGTGAACGCCATGACCACCACCCCCACCACGGCCCCGTTCGGCCGCCCCGTCCAGGACACCGCGCTGCCGCCGCTCGCCCTGCCCGACGCGTTCACCGCCCACGCCCGCACCCGCCCCGACGCCCCCGCCCTGCTCTGGCACGACCAGAGCGTCAGCTACCGGGAGCTCGCGCAGGCCGCCGACGCCGAACGCGCCCGCCTGAACGCCCTCGACCTGGCACCGGGCGAACCGGTGGGCCTGTACGCCGTCAAGTCACCCGCCGCGGTCGCCCTGGTGCTGGCCTGCCTGATGGAGCGCCGCCCCTTCCTGCTGCCCTCCCCGCAGCTCGCCCCCGCCCTGCTGGCCGCCCTCTTCGCCCAGGCCGGCGCGCGGCGCCTGCTCGCCCCCCTGGGCCAGGACGCCCCCCGGCTGCCCGCCCTGCCCCACCCCGCCCCGGTGCCCACCCTCGCGGCCGGCACCTCCTTCATGCTCACCACCTCCGGCTCCACCGACCTGCCCAAGATCGTCCCCCTCGCGCAGGGCGCCGTCGACCGCTTCACCGCCTGGGCCCACGACACCTTCGACCTCGGCCCCGGCCGCACCGTCGCCAACTACGCGCCCCTCAACTTCGACCTCGCCCTGCTCGACGTGTGGGCCACCCTCGCCGCCGGCGGCACCTGCCTGCTCATCGACCCCGCCCACGCCCTCAACGCCCGCCACCTGCTCGCCCAGCTCATCCGCCACCGCCCCCACGTCCTGCAGGCCGTCCCCCTCGCCTACGCCCTGCTCGTCCAGGCCGCCGGAACCGCCCACGTCCTGGACAGCGTCGAACACGCCGCGTTCACCGGCGACGCCATCGACGCCCGCACCCTCGCCGCCCTGCCCGCCCTGCTGCCCGGCGCCGAGCTGTACAACATCTACGGCTGCACCGAGACCAACGACAGCTTCCTGCACCGCCTGGACCGCCTGGACGCCGCCGCCGCCCTGCCCGTGCCCATCGGCACCCCGCTGCCCGGCGTGCGCACCCTGGTCGCCACCGCCGACGGCACCCCCCTGGACGGCCCCGGCAGCGGCGAACTCTACGTCTCCACCCCCTTCCAGGCCGCCGGCTACCTCGACCGCTCCCGCGACACCGGACGCTTCACCACCCAGCCCGAAGGCGCCGGCGAAGGCCGCCGCTGGTTCCGCACCGGCGACCTCGTCACCCGCGACGAGGCCGGACGCGTCCACCTCACCGGCCGCGCCGACTTCCAGGTCAAGGTCCGCGGCGTCGCCGTCAACACCGCCGAGATCGAACGCGTCCTGCTCGCCCACCCCGACGTGCGCGAAGCCGCCGTCGCCGCCGCCAGCGACCCGCTCACCGGCAAACGCCTGCACGCCGCCGTCCAGCGCACCCCCGGCTCCACCCTCAACAGCCTCGTCCTGCGCGAGCACCTGGCCCGCAACCTGCCACGCGCCGCCGTCCCCGAGAAGCTCGCCATCCACGACGCCCCCCTGCCCAAGACCGCCACCGGCAAGGTCGACCGCAAGGCCGTCCTGCCCGCCCCGTAACACCCCGCACCACCCGCACCGCCACCCAACCCAACCCAGCGGCCACCAGGCCACCGACGCAAGGGAGTTGCCGACATGAGCAACATCGCCCAGATCAAGCGGTTCCTCATCGACGAGTTCCTGCCCGACATCACCCCCGACCAGCTCGCCGACGACCACGACCTGCTCTCCGACGGCGTCATCGACAGCCTCGGCGTCCTCAAACTCATCGCCTGGGTCGAGGACCACTTCACCCTCCCCGTCGACGACACCGACCTCGACCCCAACAACTTCCGCTCCGTCGCCGCCATCGACGCCTTCATCACCGAACGCCGCACCACCGCCGCCACCGCGGCCGGCGTCACCGTGGGCGGCTGACAGCCATGCACCAGGCCCTCACCGCGCTCCTCGCCGCCCGCCCCGTCGACCTGGCGGCCTGGCGCTCGTGGTGGGACCAGCTCGAACACCGCACCCTGGGCCCGGCCGACAGCGACCGGGCCCAGGCAGCGGCCCTGCTGGCCGCCCTCACCACCCGCCTGCCCGACCCCGACACCCTCACCGCCCTGCACACCTCGCTCACCGAACGCACCCCCGACCCCGGCCCCGCCCACCCCGGCAGCGTCAACATCGTCGGCACCGGCGGCGGACCCGCCACCTTCAACCTCTCCACCGCCGCCGCCCTCACCGCCGCCGCCATCGGCATCCCCGTCGTCAAGACCGGCTCCCGCGCCTACACCAGCGCCGCCGGCTCCGTCGACCTCCTCGAACGCCTCGGCATCACCCTCACCTCCAGCCACACCGCCACCGCCGACCACCTCGCCCGCCACAACATCGCCTTCGCCGGCCCCCACGTCTACCCGCCCGCCCTCACCCGCCTCGCCCGCACCCTCTACCCGCTCACCCTCAAACCCTTCGGCGCGTTCCTCAACACCCTCGGCCCCCTGCTCGCCACCGTCCCCGTCACCGCCCAGCTCACCGGCACCGCCACCCCCACCGCCCTCGCCGCCCAGCGCCCCCAGGCCGCCAACACCACCACCCGCACCGTGTGGCTCGCCCACAACAGCGCCGGCGCCGACGAACTCCTGCCCTTCGCCGACAACACCCTCCACACCCCCGACGGCGACATCCACCTGCCCGCCGGCGCCGTCGCCCCCGCCGAAGGCACCCTCGCCGACCTCGCCCCCCACCCCCACGACCTCACCGGCCACTTCCTACGCGCCCTCGCCGGCCGCGCCGGAACCACCGCCACCCACACCATCGCCCTCAACGCCGCCGCCCTCGCCCTCGCCTCCGGCCGCCACACCCGCTGGCACACCGCCTACACCACCGCCCTGGACGCCCTCGCCGACGGCGCCCCCCACGCCCTGGCCACGCGCCTGGCCACCCGCCCCAGGGAGACCGCCGGTGTCTGACCCCCTCTTCCCCCGCGACGACCTGGGCCTGGCGCTCTTCCTCAACGCCGGCGACCCCGCCGGCCGCCTCACCGACCTCGCGCTCATGCTCGACGACCAGCGCGTCGACGTCCTCGAACTCGCCGTCCCCTTCCCCGACTCGCCCACCGACGGCCCCGTCATCCGCCGCTCCGCCACCCGCGCCCTGGCGGCCGGCACCACCCTGGACACCGTCCTCGCCGAACTCGCCGACCTCACCCCCCGCCTGACCCACCTCAAGGTCGCCCTGCTCGCCGACTGGAGCCACAGCCTGCGCCACCGCGACCCCACCGCCACCGCCACCGCCATCCGCGACGCCGGAGCCCGCGCCCTGCTCGTCCACGCCCTGCCCCCGCGCCTGCGCCCCGCCTGGCAGCACGCCCTGCACCACACCGGCCTGCCCCAGGTCACCACCTGCTACCCCGCCTCCACCCCCGAGGTCCTCACCGCCGCCGCCCACGGCGCCACCGACGCCTACGTCTACCTCGTCGCCCACTACGGCCGCTCCGGCACCACCCCCGCACACGGCCACCGCGCCCTCGCCGACACCGTCACCGCGCTGCGCACCGCCGCCCCCGCGACCCCCGTCGCCGTCGGCTTCGGCGTCAAGGCCGCCGCCGACCTGGCCGCCGTCGCCGCCGCCGGAGCCGACGCCGCGATCGTCGGCTCCGCCGCCGTCGCCCGCGTCGAGCACGCGCTGACCGAACGCCTCGACCCCGTGGCGGAGTTGCGCGCCTACCTCACCGACCTCCGCCCCCGCCCCGCCCTCCCGGAGCGGCCCGGCGGACCCCGCACCACCCCCCGCACCACCGGCACCACCCCCGGCACCACCGGCACCCGCACCACCCCCGCCGGCACCACGACCCGAGAGGAACAACCCGCATGCTGATCCGCGACCTGGCCGACGTGAAGACCGTCGAGTGGGGCAACGGCCTGTCCCGCCGCTTCCTGGTGGAGAGCGACGGCCTCGGCTACAGCCTCACCGACACCGTCGTCAACGCCGGCACCAAGTCCCGCCTGGAGTACCGCAACCACCTCGAGGCCTGCTACTGCATCGCCGGCTCCGGCGAGGTCATCGACATGGACGGCACCTCCCACCCCATCACCCCCGGACGCCTCTACGCCCTCGACGAGCACGACGCCCACTACCTCGTCGCCAGCCCCGAGGAGGACCTGCGCCTGGTGTGCGTCTTCTCCCCGGCCCTGCGCGGCGACGAGGTCCACCAGCTCGACGCCCACTCCTCCTCCGCCTACTAGAGGCACCAGAGGCACCCCGCGCCCCCACCGGGGCCCGTCGCCCCCGCACCCCCGGGGGCCCGGGCCCCCGGGACGGGCCCCAGG
>NZ_JBHVEU010000171.1:0-17018 GCF_042802075.1 Kitasatospora sp. NPDC057518 | reverse complement strand
GGCCCGGGGTGATTCCCGGGCCCCGCCGCCGTTCTCGTACCGCCGTACCGTCCTGCCGACGCGCCGCCCTCAGCCGAGCAGGTCCAGCGCGCCCGTCCCGGTGAGGTCGTACGCCCCCGCGAGGAGCAGGAAGAGCAGCACCGCCAGCGTCAGCCCCGTGTAGTGCAGCCGCCCGAACAGGTTCCACCAGCGCCCGCGCCAGGCCAGCACCGTGCAGAGCGCCATCACCGGGGAGAGCGCCAGGGCCGTCACGACCAGGGCCGGGACCACCGTCAGCAGCGGCGAATCGCCCAGGAACAGCGTCTGGTTGAGCGCGTTGGCGTCCGCCGTCAGCAGGGCGAAGCAGCCGGTGGCGGCGAGCAGCAGCGCCCCGGTGGTCCAGCCGAGCAGCCGTACGGCCGGCCGGTCGGCCCGGCCCCGGCGGCGGGCCAGGCGGACCGCCGCCGCCACCGGCCAGCCGAGCAGGGTGAGGGCGAGGACGGCGAGGCTGCCGACGGCGACCGCCTGGTGCGGGCCGGGTGTCTGGTACCAGGCGAGCCGCTGGTAGGCGATGGTCGGGTCGGCGTCGGTGAGCAGCGTGAGGGTGCCGTCGGCGGCCCGCGGGAAGGCGATCCGCGCGGTGCCGCCGACCTGCTGGAACAGACCGGGTTCGAGCTGCTCCCAGTGCGTCTCGGCCGCCTCCGGGTCCCGGGTGACGGGGCCGGTGACGGTGAGCCGGCCGTGCTCGGCGGTGACGTGCGGGGAGGCCATCAGGGCGGCCGCCCGGGTGAGGTCGGCGTGGCTGGTGCGGGTGGAGCGGTAGTCGCCGGTGTAGGCGTCCAGGCCGCCGGTGAGCGGCGCGGTCGCGGCGGCCGGGGGCGCGGGCAGGAAGCGGTCCAGGAAGGCGGTGAGCACCTGCTGGGTGGCCCAGCCGCCGGTGGCGTCGGTGCCGTCGCCGTTGAGGGTCACGTAGAGGCCGAGGCCGCGCTGGGGCAGCAGGGCGAGGTTGCTGTGGAAGCCGGGCACGTCGCCGTCCTTGACCAGCAGCTGCTCGCCGCCGTGGGTGCGCTGCTCCAGCAGGTAGGCCAGGCCGGGCAGGCGCGGGTCGGGGCCGTAGTGGCGGGCGAGCAGCCGCTCGGCCGTCGCCGGGTCGAGGATCCGCCGGGCGTCCGGGCCGCCCTGCGGGAGCAGGGCGAGCAGCAGCTTCGCCATGTCGTCGGCGGTGGTGACGGCGGCGGCGCCGGTGGGCGTCCAGGGGCCGTAGAGGCCCGCGGTCCCGGTCTGGCCGTCGCCCTCGGGGCGGTGGCCGCGGGCGAGGTCGGCGTCGATCGCGGCGGGGTGGGGCTGGCTGAAGGTGGTGCGGTCCATCCCGAGGGGCTGGAGGACGTGCTGGGAGACGTACTGGTCGAAGGGCTGCCCGGAGACCGTCTCGACCAGGTAACCGGCCAGCGCCACACCGTAGTTGTCGTACGCGGCGGCGGTGCCGGGGGCGCGGACCCGGTCCGGCTGGTGGGCGGCGAGCGAGGCGCCGAGGCCCTCGACCCGCCCGGGCCCGGCCTGGGCGAGGCCCATGAAGCTGTCGTCGAAGCCCGCGGTGTGGGTGAGCAGGTTCTCGACGGTGACCGGGCGGCCCGGGTAGCCGTCCCTGACCTTGAAGGCGGTCAGGTAGCGGTTGACGTCGGTGCCCAGGTCCAGCTTCCCCGCCGCGACCTGCTGGAGGACGGCGACGGCGGTGAACACCTTGGCGTCGGAGCCCATGAAGAAGGCGGTCCGCGCCGGGTCGACGGGCCGGTTCGTCCGGGTGTCGGCGACGCCGTAGCCGCCCGAGAAGACCTCCCGCCCGCCGGCCACCACGGTCACGGCGGCGCCGGGGATGCGGTGCTCGGCGAGCAGCCGGGGAAGCAGCTCGTCGAACAGGGCTCTCACCTGGACGGGGTCGGCTGGGGAGGGCGGTTCGCCGCTTCCGGCCGTCAGCACGCCTGTTCGCGTCGTCGGCGCGCCGGTTCCGGCCGTCGGCGCACCGGTTCCGGACGCGTGCCCGACGGCGTGGGCCGGGGTGAGGCCGTGGAGGAAGAGGCCGAGGGTGGCCAGCACCAGGACCAGACGGACCAGCGGACGGCCGGCGGCGAAGCGCTCGGACATGGCGAACTCCCTTGATCATTACGGTGGTTGGCGGGGATCCGGCGCTCCGCTGACGGGCCGCTTCCGGACACCTCGAACGCTAGGCCGGGGACGGTGGGCCGGGGCAGGGCCCCTGGGCGTCGATCGGAGGGTGTACCCAGGTACCGCCGAGAGGGGGCCGAGGCCCCGTGAACAGGGCGGCGGGGTAGGGCAGTCTGGTGGTCCGCAGGGTCGGGACGGCGGCCGCGAGGCCGGTACGGAGGGGGACGGACAGTGACAACGGGCAGCGTGGGCAAGGAAGTCGGGGACGGCACCGAGGCCGCCGGGGTGAGCGCGGGCACCCCGCTCGACCGGGCGCGTCGGGCCGTACGGGACCTGCTGCGCGCGACGGCACTGGCCGGGTTCGCGGTGCCGCAGCTGCTGCTGCTCGTCGCCGCCACGGTCACCGCCGTCCTGCTGGGCGTGGGCCTCGGCGTCCTGCTGGTGCCGGCGACCGTCCTCGCCGTCCGGGCCCTGGCCGGCCGCCGCCGCACGCTGGCCACCCGCTGGTCCGGCGTCGCGGTCCGCGAGCCGTACCGGCCGCTGCCGCCGGCCGAGCCGGGCCTCAAGGGCGCCTGGCAGCGCTGCCGGGCCCTGCTCGGCGACCCGGCCACCTGGCGGGACCTGCTCTGGCTGCTGGTCGACCCGGTGATCGGCTTCACCGTGGCGCTGTTCCCGCCGGCCCTGGTCGCCTTCGGCCTCTTCGGCCTGCTGCAGCCCTGGCTCTGGGAGCCGATCGCCTCGGCCGACGGCAACACCTGGTACTGGTGGGTGCACGTGACGGACCCGGGCAGCGCCCGGATCGCCGTCCTGCTCGCCGTCCCGACCCTCCTGGCCGGTCCGGCGATCGCCCCCGGCGCGCTGCGCGGCCACACCGCGCTGGCCGGGGCCCTGCTCGGCCCGACCGCCCGCGCCGAGGCGCTGGCCGCCCAGCGCAAGGTCGTCCACCTGACCGAGACCCGGCGCGACGCGCTCACCGCCCAGGCCGCCGAACTGCGCCGGATCGAACGGGACCTGCACGACGGCGCGCAGGCCCGGCTGGTGGCCATGGGGATGAACCTGGGCGTCGCCGAGCGGCTGGTCGAACGGGACCCGCAGGCCGCGAAGCAGCTGCTCGCCGAGACCCGCCAGGCCTCCGCCACCGCCCTCAACGAGCTGCGCGACCTGGTCCGCGGCATCCACCCGCCGGTCCTCGCCGACCGCGGACTGGCCGACGCCGTACGGGCCCTGGGCATGGACAGCCCGCTGAACGTCACGGTCACCGCCGACCTGCCCGGCCGCGCCGAGGCGCCGGTCGAGTCCGCCGTCTACTTCGCCGTCTCCGAGGCCCTGACGAACGCCGCCAAGCACGCGGGGGCGAGCCGGGTCGACGTCCAACTGTGGTACCAGGACGGCACCCTGAAGGCCCAGGTCACCGACGACGGCACCGGCGGCGCCGACCCCTCGCGCGGCACCGGGCTGCGCGGCCTGGAACGGCGGCTTGCTACCTTCGACGGCGTCCTGGCCGTCCGCAGCCCGCTCGGCGGCCCCACGACCCTGACGATGGAGCTGCCGTGCGAGTTGTCCTCGCCGAGGACCTCTTCCTCCTGAGGGACGGACTGGTCCGGATGCTGGAGGCCTACGACTTCGAGGTCGTGGCCGCGGTGGACACCGGACCGGCCCTCCTGGAGGCCCTGCTCACCGAACGCCCGGACGTGGCCGTCGTCGACGTGCGACTGCCCCCGACGTTCACCGACGAGGGCCTCCAGGCCGCCCTGGAGGCGCGCCGGCGGATCCCCGGGCTGCCGGTGCTGGTGCTCTCCCAGTACGTCGAGCAGCTCTACGCCAAGGAGCTGCTCGCCGACGGCACCGGCGCGATCGGCTACCTGCTGAAGGACCGGGTCTTCGACCCCGACGAGTTCGTGGAGACGGTCCGGCGGGTGGCGGCCGGCGGCACCGCGCTCGACCCGCAGGTGATCGCCATGCTGGTCGGCAGCAACGAACGCAACAAGCCGCTGGACCGCCTGACGCCGCGTGAGCGCGAGGTGCTGGGCCTGATGGCGGAGGGGCGCTCCAACGCGGCGATCGCCGAACGGATGGTGATCACCGAGCGGGCGGTGAAGAAGCACACCGCCAACATCTTCCTCAAGCTCGACCTGCCGCCCTCGGAGGAGGACCACCGGCGGGTGCTGGCAGTGCTCGCCTTCCTCCAGGTCGCGCCCTGAGCCGTCCTCAGTCCTCGGCGCCCTGGGTCGTGGTTCCCTCGGGCGCGGTCTCCGCGGCCACCCAGTCGAGGTAGCCCGGACTGCCGCCCGTCACCGGCACGGCGACCAGCTCGGGCGTCTCGTAGGAGTGCCGCCCGGCCACGAACGCGCCCAGCCGGTCCACGAGTTCGGCCCTGGTCTTGAGGTCGATCCGCCACTCCTCGGCGTCCCGCACCTCGCCGTCCCACCAGTACACCGACCGTACGGGGTACACCTGGGCGCAGGCCGCCAGCCGCTCCCGCACCACGGCGGACGCCAGGGCCCGGGCCCGCTCCTCGCTCTCGTGGGTCGTGGTCACCACGACGAAGCGCCGCTCACTCGCTGTCATGCGCCGACGGTACCCCGGGACGGGTCGGCCGAATTCCCGTTGCCCCGGCCGGACGGCGGTTGCCACGATCGGCCGATGACGACCTTCACCGGCCCCGACGGCACCCGGCTCGGCTACCGCGTGCTCGGCCGGGGCGAGCCGCTGCTCGTCCTCGCCGGCGGCCCGATGCGCGACGCCGCGTACCTCGGCGACCTCGGCGGCCTCTCCGCGCACCGCTCCCTGCACGTCCTCGACCTGCGCGGCACGGGCCGCTCGGAGCGCCCGGCCGACCCGGCGGACCACCGGGTCGACCGGCAGGTGGCGGACGTCGAGGCCTTCCGGACCCACCTCGGGCTCGACCGGGTGGACCTCCTCGCCCACTCCGCCGGCTGCTCGCTCGCCACCCTGTACGCGCTGCGGCACCCGGAACGCACCGGTCGGCTGGTGCTGGTCACGCCCAGCCTCCGGATCTTCGGCGGCACCTCCTCCGAGGACGACTACCGCGAGGCGGCCGAGGCCCGCGGCCTCGCCGAGGAGGAGTGGTACCCGGCCGCCCGGGCCGCCGTCCGCACCGCCTTCGCCGGCGGCGCCGCCGACCCCGACGCCGTGGCACCGCTCTTCCACGGCACCTGGGACGCCGCCGCCCGCGCCCACGAGGCCGACCGCACCGCCCAGAGCCACCCAGAGGCCGCCGCGGCCTACCACGGCGGCGGCTTCCAACCCGCCGACGTCCGCGCCGCCGTGGCCGAACTCGCCTCCCCGGCACTCCTGTTGGCCGGCGAGTACGACCCCGACCCGAGGCCCGGGGCGGTCCGCGCCACGGCCGCGCTGTTCCGCCACGCCCGTACCGCCGTCCAGCCCGCCGCCGGCCACTACCCGTGGCTCGACGACCCGGCCGCCTTCAGCCGTACGGTGGCCGCCTTCCTCGCACCCTGAAGCGGCGCGCCGCCCGGACGGTCCCACACCCGCCCCCGCCAACCCGCGGGGCCGCCGGGTCAGTCCCGGCGGGCCGTGTGGACGGTCATCGCGGAGAGGTAGAAGGCGTCCGGGCGGTGCAGGATCCCGGTGGGGGCGTCCTCGGCGAGCAGCGCGTCCAGGGTGGCCCGGTCCTCGGTGTCGAGCTGTTCGGCGAGCCGGTCGCGCAGCCGGGTCAGCTGGACGTGCAGGTAAGCGCGGACCGGGCCGGCGAGCGGGGCGGGGTGGTCGACCAGGAAGGTGCGGGTGCCGGTCGGGGTCAGCCCGGCCCGCCCGAGCATGGCCGGCCAGTCCTCGATCTCCTCGGTGCTGTCGGGCAGTTCGGCCCGCATGGTGGTGAAGCCGTCCTCGTGGGCGGCGTCCATCCGGGCCTGGAGGCCGGGCCGGCCGAGGCCGAAGTCGCGCGGCAGGTAGCGCGCGGGCAGGCCGCGTTCGGCGACGGCGAGCAGGCCGCCGGGCCGCAGCGCCCCGGCGAGCGAGGTGAGCGCGGCCTGCTGGTCGCCGAGGTGGTGGATGGCGTTGCCGGACCAGATCAGGTCGGCCTCGCCGAGCTTGTCGAACTCGGCGGGCAGGTCGGCCTGTCGGGTGCCGAGCCGGCCGCCGGAGCGGACCCGGGCGCGCTCCAGCAGGGCGGCCGACTGGTCGACGGCCACCACCTCGGCCGCCGGGAAGACCTCCGCCAGCAGTCCGGCGATCACCCCGGGCCCGCTGCCGACGTCGAGGACCCGCCGAACCGCGCCCTCGCCGTGCAGGCCGAGCAGCCACCGCCCGGCCTCGGTGACGGCGCCGGCCCGCAGGTCGCCCTCCAGCTCCAGGTGCGCGGCGAGCGCGTCCCAGTCGAAGTCGGCGGCGGGGACGTGCCCGTGGGAGTGCCCGTGGGACGGGCCGTGGGAGTGGGAGTGGTCGTGCTGGTGCGCTGACATCAGGGTTTCTCCGATCGTGGGTTGACGAAAGCTTCCCCGCTCAGGCGGGCACGGCGGCACCGGACGCGCGGTACCGCACGACGGCCCGCTCGACCTCCTCCGCCGCGAGGTCGTGGTCGAGCGCGAAGGCGGCCGCCGCGCCCATCCCGGCGGCGGTGACCACCTGGGCGCGCGGGTCGGCGACGTTGCCGACCGCCCAGACGCCGGGGAGGCTGGTGCGGCCGGTCCGGTCGGTGGTGACCCAGCCGTTGTCGTCCCGGGCGCAGTCGAGGCCGAAGAGCAGCGCGTCCCGGGGCACCGGCTGCGGGAAGACGAACACCGCCTCGCGCGGCACCACCTGCCCGTTGGCGAGCTCGACGCCGCGCAGCCGCCCGTCGTCGGAGACCAGGCGGACGATCCGGCCCTCGACCACCCGGACGTCCCGGGCGGCGAGCCGTTCCCGCTCGTCGTCGGTCAGTGCGAGGGTGTGCGCGAGCAGCACCACGTCCGCCGACCACTGCCGCAGCAGCAGCGCCTGGTTGACCGCTCCCGGGCCGGTGCCGAGCACGCCGAGCGGGCGGTCGCGGACCTCCCAGCCGTGGCAGTACGGGCAGTGCAGCACATCCTGGCCCCACCGCTCGACCAGGCCGGGCAGCTCCGGCAGGCCGTCCCGCAGCCCGGTGGCGACGACCACCCGGCGCGCGTGCAGCACCGGCCCGCCGGCCAGGTGGACCACGAAGCCCGGCGCCGCGGGCCCCGCCGGACCGGCACCGGCATGGGCACCGGCGGGCTCGATGTGCTCGACCCGGGCGTCGATCAGGTCCGCCCCGTACCGGGCGACCTCCTCCCGTCCGACCGCCAGCAGCGCCGCCGGGGGCATGCCGTCCCGGCTCAGGTAGCCGTGCATGTGGGCGGCGGGCGCGTTGCGCGGCTCGCCGGCGTCCACCACCGCGACCCGGCGCCGGGCCCGGCCCAGCACCAGCGCGGCGTTCAGTCCCGCCGCTCCGGCGCCGACCACCACCACGTCGTAGCGCTCGCTCTCCCTGATCCCGGTCACCCCGGCTGTCCTGGTCGTCCCGGTCGTCTCGCCCATGGCGCTCACCTCCACCGCCAGGCTGCGGCCCACCCCACCGGATCGGCAAGCAATGTTGCCGCCTCAGCAAACCCCGGCCCCGAGCCGACCTTGCCCTCAGCCCACCTCGGCGGCCCGCGCCCCCGTCCGCCGCCAGTACGACCGGGCGGCCACCGCCAACGCGACCCCGTACCCGGCGAACCCGCACATCCCCACCCAGGCGACCTCCAGCGCGCTCTGCTCACCGGCGAACTCGCCCAGCCTGATCCGCGTCACCCCGGCGGTGCACAGCCCCAGGTAGCCGACCCCGACCACCCCGTACGGCGCCAGCGTGGCCGCACCCAGCAGGGCCGGGGCGAGCGGCAGCCAGCGCGGCACCCGGCGGCCGCGCAGCGGCAGGGTCCAGCGCGGGAAGACCTGCCCCCACGGACGGACCAGCCCCCAAAGCAGGAACACCCCGAGCAGCGCCAGCAGCATCGTGCCGTCCAGTCCCCAACGCTCCAGGGCGAGCCAGAGCCCGGAGGAGCCGTTGCGCACATAGCTCGCGTACATCCGGTCACCGCTGATCCCCGCGAAACTGCCGCCGAGCGCCCAGACCAGCTTCATCAGCACATACGGCACGAACGCCAGAGTCCCTGTCCAGGCGGCTAGTTGGACGAGCGGCGGGGCCGCCGTGGGAGCCGGCGCGGCCTGCCCGGCCCGGCCGGCACGGGCACCGGGCCGCAGTCCCAGGGCGGCCCTGGCCAGCAGTACCGCCCCCAGCGCCGCCAGGGCGCGCCCCACCGTGTCGGGGACGCTGTCCACCCGCTGGCCGAACACCAGCGTCACCAGGTCCATCAGCAGGCTCCAGGCCCCCACCGCGGCCGCCCCGCAGAGCAGCCACAGCAGCCGCTGCGGCCGCACCGGTTTCCGGCGCGCCACCAACGCTCCGGCGACGGCCGAGATCAGCCCCACGCCGGCCACCACCCACCCCGGCCAGTGCGCGCCGAACAGCGCCGTCCCGCTCAGCCCGCACCCCGCCCCGAACCCGGCGTACCCGAGCCCCCAGCCGGCCACCGCCCACCCGCTTCTCACCATGCCGCCAGGCTCACCCGCGCCACCCGCCCCGCCCCTCCCCCGGCACGGTGATCCCCCTCCCCCACCCGGGGGACCCCGCACCACGCGCGGCGGATATCACTCCAACTCGCAGTCCCCGACGCACAACTGAGCCAGCACCAGGGGAACAACCCCATGCGAGGCTTCATCGGCAGCCTCGACCACGACGACCGTGCCCGGACCACCGGTGCCGCGAGCCTCCCCAGCGACCCGCTCGACGGTCGGCCCGGCGGTCACCGGCCCGCGCACCGTGGACCACGGTGCCACCATCGTCCTGCCCGGCCTCGACGACCAGCCGGGACGGGAAAGCGTGGCACAGTGTATTGCGGCGCGATACACTGGCACCATGAAGACCATCACGCAGCGCGAACTCGCGGCGCGGTCCAAGGCCGTACTCGACGACGTCGAAGCCGGCGAGATCTACCACGTCACCCGCAACGGCACGGAGATCGCCGAAGTCCGACCGATCAGCAACCGCCGACGGTTCGTCCCCGTGGAAGAGCTCCAGCGCAAGTGGCGGAGCGCACCCGCCGTCGACGCCGCACAGCTGCGGGCCGAGGCCGACACCTTCTACGGCGACGAGGACCGGGTCGAGGGCGGCGGCGACCCGTGGGAGCGCGCGTGAGCGAACGACGCCAGTGCGGCCTGCTCGACACCTGTGTGGTGATCGATCTGCCGCAGATCGATCCGGAACTCCTGCCGTTCGAGGTCGCCGTGCCCTCGGTGGTGCTGGCCGAGCTCTCCCAGGGTGTCGCCATGGCCAAGGACCCGGTGCAGATGCTGGCCAGGGCCCAACGGCTGGCCGACGTGGAGGCGGAGTTCACCGCCCTCCCGTTTGACCGTGAGGCCGCCCGGCGATTCGGAACACTGATCGCACTCACGATCCAGGCCAAGCGCGACCCCCGCCCTCGCCGCATGGGCCTGATGATCGCTGCCACCGCCGCCGCCCACGGCCTACCGCTCTACACCCGGAACGCGGACGACTTCATCGGCCTGGAGCAGGGGATCGAGGTCATCGCGGTATAGCCGCTCCGACCGGGCCACCCCGCCCGGCCGTGGTGGCCGGGCGGGCCGGGGCTCATCCCCTCGGGGCGGCGAAGCAGTGGACGGTGACGGTGCGGCCGGAGGCCCACCGCTGGTCGCCGCTGCCGAGGTGGGTCCAGCCGAGGCGGCGGTAGAGGGCCACGGCGGCGGTGTCGGTGGCGAGGACGTCGAGCACGGGGTGCAGGCCGAGCGCCCGCGCGTGCGCCACGGCGCAGGCCAGCAGCCGGGCGCCGATGAGGTGGCCGCGCGCCGTGGGGGCGACGTAGAGGCGGCCGATCACGCTGGTGAGCTCCGGGCGGCCGCCGGTGCGGTGGCTCCACAGGGCGGGGGCGAGGTCGTCCGGGGTACTGCGGGCGAGGCCGACGTGTCCGGCGAGCCGGCCGTCCGACTCGGCGATCCAGGCGGCGAGCTGGCCGTCCGGGGTCAGCCAGGCGGCGGGGCGGTCGGGCCAGTCGGCGGGATAGCCGTCGGCCGCGTGGACGTCGCCGAGCACCCGGACGCAGTCGGCGAGGTCGTCGGCGCGGCGCGGTCGGACCAGCACCCCCGCTCCGGCCTGCCGTGAGTGGGACGCGACGACGGTGGCGCGTTCTTCGAGGTCTGCCATGCCGGTACGTTACCGGCCGGGCCTCACCGTCGCAGCAGGTCGACGACCCCGGTCAGGTCCTCCTCGCCACCGCCGATCTCCAGCCTGCGCTCCATCAACCGGAAGTACGGCTCCAGCAGTTCGGCGCTCACCCCCTGCTCCTCGGCGGTGCTCAGCAGCGTCTGCCGGCCGGCCACCTGCATCGCCAGGTTGGACACCACGCCCTGGGTGTAGTCGCCGCTCTCCAGCTGCTCCGCGGTCCTGGCCACCGAGCCGGACATCGCGGCGAGCCAGCCGCCCAGCAGCGGCGCCAGCTCGCTCGGCGCCACGTCCTCGCCGCGGACCAGCGCGAAGGCGTGCGCGATCCCGGCGAACATCCCGTACATCCCGCTGAGCAGCGCCACGTCGTGCAGCGCCGCGTACCCGGCATCCGCGCCCACGTACCGGGTGCCGGCCGGGACGGCGAGGGTGGCCCCGTGCTCCTCGAACAGCTCGGACGAGCCGCTGTAGAACACGTACGCCCCGGCCGCCGGGACACCGATCATCGGCGGGACGGCCATGATCCCGCCGTCCAGGTAGCGGGCGCCGCGCTCCTCGGCCCAGGCGGCGCGGGCGCGGGCCTGCGCGGGGGTGCTGGTGACCAGGTTGACCAGGTCCTTGCCGGTCAGGTCGACGCCGTCCAGCGCCTCCGGCACGGAGGCGTCGTCGAGCAGGCAGACGACGACCAGCCGGTTCGCGGCGACCGCCTCCGCGGCGGTGGCGGCGACGGCGGCACCGCGGGCGGCGAGCCCCTCGGCGCGGGCGGCGGTGCGGTTCCAGACGGTCAGCGGGTGCCCGGCGGCGAGCCAGGCCCCGGCCAGCGCGGTACCCATCGCGCCGAGGCCGAGCAGGGTGAGCGGGGTGGACGGGGAAAGCGAAGTGGAGGGGGTCTCGGACGCGTTCTCAACGGGGTTGGTTGCCATGGCAGTCAGCCTCCGCGCTGCCCCCGGAAACGATCAAGTACGCACTTCGGAGTGGGTGGTTACCCTGGGGTCAGTATCCAGGTCGGAGGTTCGGAAGGGGTGGGCATGGCGACCGTGCCGAGGCCGGGGGCGTACATCTGCGGGACGGACGCCGCGATGGACGTGATCGGCGGCAAGTGGAAGGTGTCCATCCTCTGGGCCCTGGGCGAGCGCCCGCGCTGCCGCTTCGGCGAGCTGCGCCGGCTGCTGCCGGGGATCACCGAGAAGGTGCTGGCCGCGCACCTGCGCGAGATGGAGGCGCACGGCATCGTGCACCGGGAGGCGTACGAGGAGGTGCCGCCGCGGGTCGAGTACGCGCTGACCGAGGCGGGGCACCGCCTCAACACGGCGCTGGGGCCGCTGGGAGACTGGGGCCGGGAGCACCTCCTGGGCGGGGCGCCGTACCCGGCGTAGCGCGGCCGCACGGGGCGCCGTACCCGGCGTGGCGCGGGCCCTACGCGATCGCGGCCGACACCACCGCCGCCACCGCGATGTTGCAGGAGGCGGACACCCACACCGCCGGGTGCGGCTCCGGCTCGACCAGGATCGCGCCGAGCTTTCCCGGCGTCAGCAGGTCCACCAGCCAGAACGCGACGGCCATCAGCACCAGCCCGAGCAGGCCGTAACAGGCCGTCGACAGCAGGCCCTTGGCGAAGTCGGCGTAGGTGTACATGATCGCGGTGAAGACGATGCCGCCGATGCCGAGCAGCGCGGAGCTGAGCAGGACGGCGGCGTTGCGGTTGCGCTCGACCCAGATCTGGTGGCCGAGCCTGCCGGGCGTCAGCAGGTCGACCAGGCCGATGCCGAGGAGCAGCAGCACCACGCCGAGGGCGCCGTAGGCCGCCGCCGCACCGAGCCCGTGCAGGATGTCGTTCATCGTGGTTCCAGCCCCCGGTCCGCTCACGCCAGCCCCCGACCGGCTGGTCAGGGCCCCCGACCGCCTTGGTCAAGGGTTGGCAAAAGATACCCCACCCGGGTGAGGGGCGGACCGGGATCCGGAAACCGGGGACGGGTCAGTCGTCCTCGTGCACCAGGTGGTCGACGCAGGCCGCGACGGCCAGCAGCAGGCCGGTGTCGGCACCGTCGGCGATCTCCACCCCGTAGGTGTCGCGGATCCGGAACCACTTGCGGCTGATCCGGGCCAGGTCGTCGCCGTGCTGGTTCTCGATCCGGTAGTCCTTGTCGATCAGGTTGCCGTGGATCTTCAGCTCGCCGCCGGAAGCCAGCTCCACCAGGTATTTGTCCCGGAACGGGGTGAACAGCTTCTCCCGGACGGTGGCGACCACCTCGCCGTCGGCGTCCTCGATCTTCATCGCGTCGCGGACGGTGAGCATCTTCTCCTTCACCACCGCGACCACCCGCCCGTGCGCGTCCTTCAGCTCGAAGGTGTCCCGCAGCCGCAGCACCTTGCCGTCCACCAGGTACGCCTTGCGGCCCCGGTCGTCCTCGATCCAGTAGTCGTCGCCGACCGCGAACAGCTTCTCCCTGACCAGGTACCGCACGTGCGACCTCCTCGTGTTGACGTCCGCCCCATTCGACCCCGGACCCCCGGCCGCGGGAAAGCACCGCCACGGGACGGCCGACCGGAAACCCCGTCGCACAACGGCCCCCGATCCCCTTCAATACGGCCATGCACCCTGACCTCACCACCGCCGAACTGCGCAGCGATCGCCTCGACCTGCTGCCGATCGCCCCCGGGCACGCCGAGGAGCTGGCGGCCGCGCTCGCCGACCCTGCCCTGCACTCCTTCACGGGCGGCCGCCCGGCCACCGTCGAGGAGCTGCGCGCCCGCTGCGCCCGGCTCGCCGCCGGCTCCCCCGACCCGGCCGAGGCCTGGGGCAACTGGGTGCTGCGGCTGCGCGCCGACGGCGCCCTCACCGGCTACGTGCAGACCACCGTCCGCCCCGACGGGGCCGAACTCGCCTGGGTGGTCGGCACCCCCTGGCAGCGCCGCGGCCTGGCCACCGAGGCCGCCCGCACCCTGCTCGCCCACCTCACCGCCGCCGGCGCCACCACCGCCCTCGCCCACATCCACCCCGACCACCACGCCTCCGCCAGGATCGCCACCGCCCTCGGCCTGCGCCGCACCGCCCGCACCCAGGACGGCGAGACCCGCTGGCAGGCCGACCTCACCCGCCCGTAACCCCTCGCGGCCCCGCACCGGAATGCGGGCAGCGGGCGTGCGGTTTGATTGACGCATGGCATCTCGTGCACGTGTACGCGCCCCCGAACTGGTCGGGGCAGGCGGTTGGCTGAACACCGGCGGCAAGGAGCTCACGCTCGCCGACTTCCGGGGCAAGATCACCATCCTGGACTTCTGGACCTTCTGCTGCATCAACTGCCTGCACGTCCTGGACGAGCTGCGGGAGCTGGAGGAGGCGCACCGCGACACCGTGGTGATCGTCGGGGTGCACTCGCCGAAGTTCGTGCACGAGGCCGACCACCAGGCCGTGGTCGACGCCGTCGCCCGCTACGAGGTGCACCACCCGGTGCTGGACGACCCGGCGCTGGCCACCTGGAAGCAGTACGCCGTCCGGGCCTGGCCGACGCTGGTGGTGATCGACCCGGAGGGCTACGTGGTCGCCCAGCACGCCGGCGAGGGGCATGCCCACGCGCTCGCCCGACTGGTCGAGGAGCTGGAGGCGGAGCACGCCGCGAAGGGCACGCTGCGCCGCGGCGACGGCCCGTACGTGGCGCCGGAGCCGACTGCGGGGGCCCTCAAGTTCCCCGGCAAGGCGGTCCGGCTGCCGAACGGCCACTTCCTGGTCGCCGACTCCGGCCACCACTCGCTGGTCGAGCTGGCCGAGGACGGCGAGACGGTGGTGCGCCGGATCGGCGACGGGCAGCGCGGACTGGTGGACGGCGACGGCACGGACGGCGCCGGCCCGCGGTTCAGCGAGCCGCAGGGCCTCGCGCTGCTGCCGGAGGGCTCGGCGTACGACGTGGTCGTCGCCGACACCGTCAACCACGCCCTGCGCGGCGTGCGCCTCGCCGACGGCCTGGTGACCACCCTGGCCGGCACCGGCCGCCAGTGGTGGCAGGGCTCGGCCACCGAGGGCCCGGCCCGCGAGGTGGACCTCTCCTCGCCGTGGGACGTCGCCTGGTTCGACGGCCGGGTGTGGATCGCGATGGCCGGCGTGCACCAGCTGTGGTCGTTCGACCCGGCCGCCGACACGGTCACGGTCGCGGCCGGCACCACCAACGAGGGCCTGGTGGACGGGCCCGCCGCCGAGGCCTGGTTCGCCCAGCCGTCCGGCCTCGCGGTCTCCGCGGACGGCGAGCGGCTCTGGATCGCCGACTCCGAGACCTCCGCGCTGCGCTGGGTTTCACGTGAAACAGGGGCGGTCCGGACCGCCGTCGGCACCGGCCTGTTCGACTTCGGCCACCGCGACGGCGCGGCCGACCAGGCGCTGTTCCAGCACCCGCTGGGCGTCACCGTGCTGCCGGACGGCTCGGTGGCCGTCGCCGACACCTACAACCACGCGCTGCGCCGTTACGACCCGGCGAGCGGTGAGGTCAGCACGCTGGCCACCGACCTGCGCGAGCCCTCCGGGGCGGTGCTGGTGGACGGCGACATCGTGGTGGTCGAGTCGGCCCGGCACCGGCTGACCAGGCTGCGGCTGCCGGAGGAGGCGGTGCGGGTCGAGTCGGTGGCGCACCGCACCCGCCGCGCGGCCACCGAGGTCGCCCCGGGCGCCTTCCGGCTGGACGTGGTCTTCGAGGCGCCGAACGGCCAGAAGCTGGACGAGCGCTACGGCCCGTCCACCCGGCTGCTGGTCAGCTCGACCCCGCCCGAGCTGCTGGTCTCCGGCGCGGGCGCGGACACCGACCTCTCCCGTGAGCTGGTGCTCTCCGCCGAGGTCGCCGAGGGCGTGCTGCACGTCTCGGCGATGGCCGCCTCCTGCGACGACGACCCGGAGATCGAGTACCCAGCCTGCCACGTGCACCAGCAGGACTGGGGCGTGCCGGTGAAGCTGGTCGCCGACGGCGCCCGCCGCCTCCCGCTGGTCCTGGCCGGGATGGAGTAACCCGGAACAACGCTCGGCAGAACAGCGCGAAGGGGCCCGGCGGACGACCGCCGGGCCCCTTCCGCATCCGCCGTCAGCCCTCCAGGAAGGCCTTGAGCGCGCTCGCCAGCAGGTACGGGTCCTCCGCGCCGCACAGCTCGCGCGCCGAGTGCATGGAGAGCGCCGCGATGCCGCAGTCCACCGTCTTGATGCCCAGCCGCGCCGCCGTGATCGGGCCGATCGTCGTACCGCAGGGCATGGCGTTGTTGGAGACGAAGGTCTGCCACGGCACGCCCGCCTTCTCGCAGGCGGCCGCGAACACCGCCCGCCCGACGCCGTCGGTCGCGTAGCGGTTGTTGACGTTGACCTTGAGGATCGGCCCGCCGTTCGGCATCGGGTGGTGGCCCGGCTCGTGCCGCTCGCTGTAGTTCGGGTGGACGGCGTGGCCCATGTCCGAGGAGAGGCAGACGGTGCCGGCGAGGGCCCGGGCGCGGTCCTCGGTGGTGCCGCCGCGCGCGTGCACCGTCCGGTCCAGCACGGTGCCGAGCAGCGGGCTCTGCGCGCCGGTGTCGGACTCGCTGCCGGTCTCCTCGTGGTCGAAGGCGGCCAGCACCGGGATGTACGGCAGGCTGGCGGCGCCCTCGGCGGTGGCGACGGCGGCGAGCGCGGCGGTGGCCGCGTGCACCGAGAGCAGGTTGTCCAGGCGCGGGGCGGCCAGCAGTTCGCGGTCGCGGCCCAGGTAGGAGGCGGGCTGGACGTCGTGGGTCATGAGGTCCCAGCCGGCCACGTCGGCGGCGTCCAGACCGGCCCGCTGGGCGACGTAGGAGATCAGCGCGCCCTCGTCGACCGGGCCGAGGCCCCAGATCGGGGTGAGGTGGCGCTGCTTGTCGAGCTTCATGCCCTCGTTGACCTGGCGGTCCAGGTGGATGGCGAGCTGCGGCACGCGCAGCAGCGGCTCGTCCAGCTGGACCAGCCGGGCGGTGCCGTCCTTGAGCGCGAGCCGGCCGGAGAGGCCGAGGTCGCGGTCCAGCCAGGTGTTCAGCGGGACGCCGCCGTAGATCTCCACGGCGACCTGCCGCCAGCCCTCCGAACCGGTGTCCGGCACGGGCTTGACCCGCAGGTTGGGCGAGTCGGTGTGGGTGCCGACGATCCGGAACGGCGTCTCGGGGCCCGCTCCCTCCGGCAGGTACCAGGCGATCAGCGCGCCCCCGCGGATCAGGTAGCGCCCGCCGGCCGCGTCGTCCCACGCGTCCGTCTCGGCGACCTGCCGGAAGCCCGCCTTCTCCAGCCGCTCCGCGGCGCTCGCCACCGCGTGGTACGGGGAGGGTGAGGTGCCGAGGAACGCGATCAGGTCGTCGCTGTGCGTCCGGTCGAAGAATGCCTGGCGGGCGGCGGTCGACATGCTGCTCCTGGGTCGAGTGAGGGCCGAAGCCGGATGGGGAGTCGGCTTCGCACCTGAGCATATGCCCGTACACGGACAGGGCATTCGGAACACCTGGTTCGGTGCACGACCCGGACACGACCGTGAACCGCCGCGCACGGTCGGAGCTTTCCGCCGCCGGACACCTGCCCGGACGCACACCCGGACCACGGTCCCGGACGCCCGCCCCGGCCACGGCCCCGGACGCACCGAAGGGCCCGGTGGCAGCC
>NZ_JBHVEU010000170.1:0-17037 GCF_042802075.1 Kitasatospora sp. NPDC057518 | reverse complement strand
CCCGGAAATTCAGCGACCGCCTCAGGCAGCCTCGACCGCCTCGGCGGTCAGCATGCCCGCGTTGATCTCGCGCAGCGCGATCGACAGCGGCTTCTCGTGCACGTGGGTGTCGACCAGCGGGCCGACGTACTCCAGCAGGCCCTCGCCGAGCTGGGAGTAGTAAGCGTTGATCTGGCGCGCGCGCTTGGCGGCGTAGATCACGAGGCTGTACTTGGAGTCGGTGGCCTCGAGCAGCTCGTCGATCGGCGGGTTGATGATGCCCTCGGGCGCGGTCATGGAAGAGGACACGCTAAAACCTTCCGAAAGGGTGGAAAAGACAGACAGGTCAGGCTACACCGAGCAAGGCTAGCAGTTCGGCCGCTACCTGCTCGACCGAGGTGTTGACAAGGGTCGTGTCGAACTCGGGCTCGGCCGCGAGCTCGATCTTGGCCGCCGCCAACCGCTTCTCGATCACGTCCTGCGACTCGGTGCCCCGGCCGGTCAGCCGGCGGACCAGCTCGTCCCAGCTCGGCGGGGCCAGGAAGACCAGCTGCGCCTCGGGCATCGACTCGCGCACCTGCCGGGCGCCCTGGAGGTCGATCTCCAGCAGCACCGGCTCGCCGCGCTCCAGCTTCTCCTGCACGGCCGCACGCGGGGTCCCGTAACGGTTCCCGGCGAACTCGGCCCACTCCAGCAGCTCGCCGTTGGCGACCAGCTTGTCGAACTCGTCGTTGTCGACGAAGTGGTACTGGACCCCGTTCTTCTCGCCGGGCCTCGGGTGCCGGGTCGTCGCCGACACCGAGAGCCAGACCTCGGGGTGCATCTTCCTCATATGAGCGACGACCGTGCTCTTGCCGACCCCCGAAGGGCCGGAGAGCACGGTCAGCCGCGGACGCTCACTCATGCACCGATTATCCCGGATCGCGGGGGATCCTGGGACCACGGGGGCACGGTCAGGCGGCGCCACCGCCGAACTCCCGCTCCAGGGAAGCGATCTGGTTCGTACCGAGGCCGCGGACACGCCGGCTCTCACTGATGCCGAGGCGCTCCATGATCTGCTTGGCGCGGACCTTGCCGACGCCGGGAAGGGACTCGAGCAGAGCCGAGACCTTCATCTTGCCGATCACGTCGTTGTCGGCCTTGCCGGCCTTGATCACCTCGTGCAGGGAGGCGCCGGAGTGCTTGAGCCGGTTCTTGACCTCGGCGCGCTCCCGGCGAGCCTCGGCGGCCTTGGCGAGCGCGGCGGTGCGCTGTTCAGGGGTAAGGGGCGGAAGGGCCACGCCGTTCACCTCAGGGTGTGGATGGATGGATTGAGCTAGGACTGGTTTCGGTACCGAGGACACCGTCCGCAAGGGGAACCACAAGGCCCTGACCTGCGGGAGCCACGGAAATCGCGGCTCGCCGATGACCTATCGCCGGACACTACCCGGATTGCGGCGCCACGTCAGGAAAAGAACACGAAAAGTCCTGGTCAGCCAAGGCCGACCAGGACTTTCCAGGGCAAAATGACCGCGATTGCGAGACTTTGGCGGGGCCGATGTGACGGCGCTCACGTCAACTCGGCGGCCACCGCGCGGTCCTGCGGACACTCCGCAGGGTCACCACCCCGCTACCTGAAGGACGGGTTCCGCTACCAGGACCCGTCTTGCCGATCACTCCCGATCCGGGCTGACCGGCAGGACGGGCCCTACACCGCGTCCGCGAACTCCCCGACGAAGCGCTCCGCCGCCTCGCGCAGCGCCGGCACCGAGGGGCCGTGCTTGAGCACGTCGCGGCTGACGCTCGGCACCACGTTCATCACCGAGGCGCCGAAGACCCGCGGCAGGTCCGCCATGGTCGCGCCCTGGGCGCCGATCCCGGGGGCCAGCAGCGGGCCGTTGATGGCCAGGTCCACGCCCGCGTCGGCCAGCGTCGCGCCGACCACCGCGCCGAAGGAGCCGAGCGGCGCGGCGCCCGCGTTCTCGGCCGCCAGCTGCCGCAGCACCGAGGCCGCGACCGGCTCGCCGTCCGCGCCCACCGCGCGCTGCACCTCGGCGCCCTCGGGGTTGGAGGTGAGCGCCAGCGCGAACACGCCGCAGCCCTGCTCCCGGGCCAGGTCCAGGGCCGGGCGCAGCGAGCCGAAGCCCAGGTACGGGCTGACCGTCACCGCGTCCGAGAACAGCGGGCTGCCCGGCGACAGGAAGGCCTCGGCGTACGCGGCCATGGTGGAGCCGATGTCGCCGCGCTTGGCGTCCATCAGGACCAGCGCGCCGGCCGCCCGGGCCTCCTCGACGGTGCGCTCCAGCACCGCGACGCCCTTGCTACCGAAGCGCTCGAAGAAGGCGGCCTGCGGCTTCAGCACGGCCACCCGGTCGGCCAGCGCCTCGACCACGGTGCGGCTGAAGGACTCCAGCCCGGCGAGGTCGTCGCCGAGCCCCCAGGCGGCGAGCAGGGAGGCGTGCGGGTCGATGCCGACGCAGAGCTGGCCGCGGGTGTCGAGGGCCTGGCGCAGCCGGGCGCCGAACGGGGCGAGGGTCATGTCGTCCTTTCCAGGACCGGTGGGTCCAGTACCGATGGGGGTGTTCACGAGCCGCGGACGGCGCTGCCGACGGCGTCGGCCAGGCTGCGGAAGCCGCCCGCGCGGACCTTGGCGGACAGGCCCTTGTGGATCCGCCGGCACCAGAACGGGCCCTCGTAGATGAAGGCGCTGTAGCCCTGGACCAGGTCGGCGCCGTGGACGATCCGCTGCCAGGCGTCCTCGGCGGTCTCGATGCCGCCGACCGAGACGAGGGTCAGCCGGCCCCCGGTGCGGGCGCGCAGCCGCTGGAGGACCTCCAGGGCGCGGGCCTTGAGCGGGGCGCCGGACAGGCCGCCCATGCCGATCTCCTCGACCCGCGCGGCGTCGGCGCGCAGGCCCTCGCGGCCGATCGTGGTGTTGGTGGCGATGATGCCGTCCAGGCCCAGCTCCAGGGCGAGGTCGGCGACCGCGTCGACGTCCTCGTCGGCCAGGTCGGGGGCGATCTTGACCAGTAGCGGCACGTGGTGCGCGGTGGTGCGGTCGGCGGCCTCGCGGACGGCGGAGAGCAGCGGCCGCAGGTGGTCCACGGCCTGGAGGTTGCGCAGCCCGGGGGTGTTCGGCGAACTGACGTTGACCACCAGGTAGTCGGCGTACTGGGCGAGCCGCTCGGTGGACTTCACGTAGTCGGCGACGGCGTCGGCCTCCTCGACCACCTTGGTCTTGCCGATGTTGACGCCGAGCACCGGGGTGGAGCTGGTGTGCGGGCGGGCGGCCAGCCGGGCGGCGACCCGGGCCGAGCCCTGGTTGTTGAAGCCCATCCGGTTGATCAGCGCGCGGTCCTCGACCAGGCGGAACAGCCGGGGCGCCGGGTTGCCGGGCTGGGCCTCGCCGGTGACGGTGCCGATCTCGACGTAGTCGAAGCCGAGCATCGACAGGCCGTCGATGCCGACGCCGTTCTTGTCGAAGCCGGCCGCCAGGCCGAACGGGCCGGGCAGGTCGAGGCCGAGGGCGCGGGTGCGCAGGGCCCGGTCGCGCGGGGCGAGCACCAGCCGCACCAGGGTGCGCAGGCCGGGCACCGAGGAGGCGAGGCGGATCCAGAAGAAGGCGAGGTGGTGGGCCTTCTCGGGGTCCATCCTCTTGAAGAGCAGGTCGAACAGAAGCTTGTACAAGGGTGGTTCAACTCCCGGAGCGGATAACGGGCTTGCTCATGGAAGTGGGGGGCACCCGGCTGGCTCCGGTGCCCCCCACTGCGGTGGTGCTACTTGCGGCCGGCGTTGATCAGCTCGGCGTGCTCCTGGAGCGACATCACCCCGACCTCGTCGCGCAGCAGCGCGTCCATGCCCTGCACGGCCGCGCCCATCGCCTGGACGGTGGTCAGGCAGGGCACCGCGCGGGCCACGGCCGCGGTGCGGATCTCGTAGCCGTCGAGGCGGCCGCCGGTGCCGTACGGCGTGTTGATGATGAGGTCGACCTCACCGTCGTGGATCAGCTGGACGATGGTCCGCTCGCCGTTCGGGCCCTCGCCCTCGCTGTGCTTGCGCACCAGCGTGGACGGGATGCCGCCGCGGTGGAGCACCTCGGCGGTGCCGGCGGTGGCGAGCACCTCGAAGCCGAGGTTGACCAGCGCCCGGGCCGGGAAGACCAGGTTGCGCTTGTCCCGGTTGGCCACCGAGACGAAGACCTTGCCCTTGGTCGGCAGCGCGCCGTACGCGCCGGACTGTGCCTTCGCGTAGGCGGTGCCGAACACCTTGTCGATGCCCATGACCTCACCGGTCGAGCGCATCTCCGGGCCGAGCACGGTGTCCACGCCGCGGCCGTGGATGTCGCGGAAGCGGCTCCACGGCATCACGGCCTCCTTGACCGCGATCGGCGCGTCGGCGGGCAGCGTGCCGCCGTCGCCCTCGGCCGGGAGCAGGCCCTCGGCGCGCAGCTCGGCGATGGTGGCGCCGAGCGAGATCCGGGCGGCGGCCTTGGCCAGCGGCACGGCGGTCGCCTTGGAGGTGAACGGGACGGTCCGGGAGGCGCGCGGGTTGGCCTCCAGCACGTAGAGGATGTCCCCGGCCATGGCGAACTGGATGTTGATCAGGCCGCGGACGCCGACACCGCGCGCGATGGCCTCGGTGGAGGTGCGCAGGCGCTTGATGTCGTAGCCGCCGAGGGTGATCGGGGGCAGCGCGCAGGCGGAGTCGCCGGAGTGGATGCCGGCCTCCTCGATGTGCTCCATGACGCCGCCGAGGTAGAGCTCGGTGCCGTCGTAGAGGGCGTCGACGTCGATCTCCACCGCGTCGTCGAGGAAGCGGTCGATGAGCACCGGGTGCTCGGAGATCAGGCCCGCGTGGCGCTCCAGGTAGGAGGCGAGCGAGGCCTCGTCGTAGACGATCTCCATGCCGCGGCCGCCGAGCACGTAGGACGGGCGGGCGAGCACGGGGTAGCCGATCTCGTCGGCGATCGCCTTGGCCTCCTCGAAGGAGAAGGCGGTGCCGTGCTTGGGGGCCGGCAGGCCGGCGTCGCGCAGGACGCGGCCGAAGGCGCCGCGCTCCTCGGCGAGGTCGATCGCCTCGGGCTGGGTGCCGGCGATCGGCACGCCGTTGTCCTTGAGCGCCTGGGCCAGGCCGAGCGGGGTCTGGCCGCCGAGCTGGACGATCACGCCGGCGAGCGGGCCGGCCTGCTGCTCGGCGTGGACGATCTCCAGCACGTCCTCCAGGGTGAGCGGCTCGAAGTAGAGCCGGTCGGAGGTGTCGTAGTCGGTGGAGACGGTCTCCGGGTTGCAGTTGACCATGACGGTCTCGTACCCGGCGTCGGCGAGCGCGAAGGAAGCGTGCACGCAGGAGTAGTCGAACTCGATGCCCTGGCCGATGCGGTTCGGGCCGGAGCCCAGGATGATCACGGCGGGCTTGGTGCGCGGGGCGACCTCGTTCTCCTCGTCGTAGGACGAGTAGAAGTACGGGGTCTTGGCGGCGAACTCGGCGGCGCAGGTGTCGACGGTCTTGAACACCGGGCGGATGCCGAGGGCGTGGCGCACCTCGCGGACGACGTCCGGCTTCAGGCCGCGGATCTCGCCGATCTGCTGGTCGGAGAAGCCGTGCCGCTTGGCGTGGCGCAGCAGCTCGGGGGTGAGCTCCTCGGCCTCGGCCAGCTCGCCGGCGATCTCGTCCAGCAGGAAGAGCTGGTCGACGAACCACGGGTCGATCTTCGTGTACTCGAAGACCTCCTCCGGGGTGGCGCCGGCCCGGATGGCGTCCATCACGGTGTTGATCCGGCCGTCGGTCGGCACGGTGGCCTTGACCAGCAGCTCGGTCTTCTCCCCGAGCGGGCCGGTCCAGTTGAACTGGGAGCCCTTCTTCTCCAGCGAGCGCAGCGCCTTCTGCAGGGCCTCGGGGAAGTTGCGGCCCATGGCCATCGCCTCGCCGACCGACTTCATGGTGGTGGTCAGCGTGGCGTCGGCGCTCGGGAACTTCTCGAACGCGAACCGCGGCACCTTGACGACGACGTAGTCGAGGGTCGGCTCGAAGGAGGCCGGGGTCTGCTCGGTGATGTCGTTGGGGATCTCGTCCAGGGTGTAGCCGACGGCCAGCTTGGCGGCGATCTTGGCGATCGGGAAGCCGGTGGCCTTGGAGGCGAGCGCCGAGGAGCGGGAGACGCGCGGGTTCATCTCGATGACGATGACCCGGCCGTCCTCGGGGTTGACGGCGAACTGGATGTTGCAGCCGCCGGTGTCCACGCCGACCTCGCGGATGACGGCGATGCCGATGTCGCGCAGGATCTGGTACTCGCGGTCGGTGAGCGTCATCGCCGGGGCGACGGTGATCGAGTCACCGGTGTGGACGCCCATCGGGTCGAAGTTCTCGATGGAGCAGACGACCACGACGTTGTCGTTCTTGTCGCGCATCAGCTCCAGCTCGTACTCCTTCCAGCCGAGGATGGACTCCTCCAGGAGCACCTCGGTGGTCGGCGAGAGGGTCAGGCCCTGGCCGGCGATGCGGCGCAGGTCCTCCTCGTTGTGGGCGAAGCCGGAGCCGGCGCCGCCCATGGTGAAGGAGGGGCGGACGACGACCGGGTAGCCGCCGAGCGTGTCGACGCCGGCCAGCACCTCGTCCATGGTGTGGCAGATGACCGAGCGGGCGGACTCGCCGTGGCCGATCTTGGCGTTGACGGCCTCGACGACGCCCTTGAAGAGCTCGCGGTCCTCGCCCTTGTTGATCGCCTCGACGTCGGCGCCGATCAGCTCGACGCCGTACTTCTCCAGCGTGCCCGCCGCGTGCAGCGAGATCGCGGTGTTGAGCGCGGTCTGGCCGCCCAGGGTCGGCAGCAGCGCGTCGGGGCGCTCCTTGGCGATGATCTTCTCGACGAACTCCGGGGTGATCGGCTCGACGTAGGTGGCGTCGGCGATCTCCGGGTCGGTCATGATCGTGGCCGGGTTGGAGTTGACCAGCACGACCCGCAGGCCCTCGGCCTTGAGGACCCGGCAGGCCTGCGTACCCGAGTAGTCGAACTCGGCGGCCTGGCCGATCACGATCGGACCGGAGCCGATCACCAGGACGGACTTGATGTCAGAGCGCTTAGGCACGCTGGCCCTCCATGAGCTTCACGAAGCGGTCGAACAGGTAGGCGGCGTCGTGCGGACCGGCGGCCGCTTCGGGGTGGTACTGCACGCTGAAGGCGGGGACGTCGAGTGCCTGGAGGCCCTCGACCACGTCGTCGTTGAGGCAGACGTGGGAGACCTCGACCCGCCCGTAGGGGGTGTCGCTCACCTTGTCCAGCGGGGCGTTCACGGCGAAGCCGTGGTTGTGGGCGGTCACCTCGACCGTGCCGGTGGTGCGGTCCTGCACCGGCTGGTTGATGCCGCGGTGGCCGTACTTGAGCTTGTAGGTGCCGAAGCCCAGGGCGCGGCCGAGGATCTGGTTGCCGAAGCAGATCCCGAAGAACGGGGTCTTGCGCTCCAGCACGCCCTGCGCCACGGCGACCTGGTGGTCGGCGGTGGCCGGGTCGCCCGGGCCGTTGGAGAAGAACACGCCGTCCGGGTTGACGGCGTAGAGGTCCTCCAGGGTGGAGTTCGCCGGCAGCACGTGCACCTCGATGCCGCGCTCGGCCATCCGCTGCGGGGTCATCGCCTTGATGCCGAGGTCCAGCGCGGCGACGGTGAACTTCTTCTCACCGATCGCGGGCACCACGTACGCCTCGGTGGTGGCGACCTCGGCGCACAGGTCGGCGCCCTTCATCTCGGGCGACTGCTGCACCCGGGCCAGCAGGGCGGCCTGGTCGGCCAGCGCCTCGCCGGAGAAGATGCCGCAGCGCATCGCGCCGCGCTCGCGCAGGTGGCGGGTCAGCGCGCGGGTGTCGATGCCGCTGATGCCGACGACACCCTGGTCGACCAGTTCCTCGTCGAGCGAGCGGCGGGAGCGCCAGTTGGAGGCGACCCGGGCGGGGTCGCGCACCACGTAGCCGGCGACCCAGATCTGCTTGGACTCGTCGTCCTCGTCGTTCCAGCCGGTGTTGCCGATCTGCGGGGCGGTCATCACGACCACCTGGCGGTGGTACGACGGGTCGGTGAGGGTCTCCTGGTAGCCGGACATGCCGGTGTTGAAGACCGCCTCGCCGAAGGTCTCGCCGATGGCGCCGTAGGCCTGTCCGCGGAACGTCCGGCCGTCCTCCAGGACGAGCACGGCAGGCACTCGTTCCCGCCGTTGGCGCTGCGTGGTGGGGGCAGGTGCGGTCATTGCGCGGCCTCTTCCGTCTTCGTCTTCGTACGTGTTGCGAGTTGGGCGACCGCCTCGACCCAGGCGGCGTGCTCATCGGGGTGGTCGGCCCGGAAACCGGAGTCCAGCTCGGCGCCCTCGTGCGTCCAGGTGACGACGAGCAGCCCGGAGGGGACGACCTTGCCGGCGATCCCGGAGTCCGTACGGGCACCGGTCAGGTGCTCGGCCGGGATCCAGAAGTCGACGTCGCCCGGGCGCTGCACCAGCAGGCCGTCCTCGCCGAGGGTGAGGTCGGCGCGGCTGCGGGTGCCCAGGCCGTGGGCGACGACCCGGTCCAGCCAGTTCCCGGCGGTGGTCGTGCCGTGGTACCGGCCGCTGGTCTCCAGGATGGTGCGCCCGGCGCGGGCCGGCACGGCCGGCAGCGGCGGGATCCCGGACTGCAGGGTGCGCCGCCAGTTCCAGCCCTGGCGCATCAGCCAGTAGACGAGGCCGATCACGATCAGCAGGCCGATGGACCAGCCGATGTACCCGGGCCAGTCGGTGACCTTCGCCTGCTCCTGGGCGAGCGTGGCGCGGTCCATCACGCCTCGCCCCGCTCGGCGAGCTCGCCGGCCAGCACGGTGGCGCGCCCGCGCAGGAAGGTGGCGTGCACCCGTCCGGGCAGGTCCAGGCCCTTGTAGGGGGTGTTGCGGCTGCGGGTGGCGAAGCTGTCCGGGTTCACGGCACCACGGTACGCGGGATCGAACAGCACCAGGTTGGCGGGCTCACCCACCGAGATCGGCCGGCCGTGGCCGGTGAGACGGCCGATCCGGGCCGGGCGGTGCGACATCCGGTCCGCGACGCCCTCCCAGTTCAGCAGGCCGGTGTCGACCATGGTCTGCTGCACGACCGACAGGGCGGTCTCCAGGCCGACCATGCCCATCGCGGCCACGGCCCACTCGCAGTCCTTGTCCTCGGCCGGGTGCGGCGCGTGGTCGGTGGCGACGGCGTCGATGGTGCCGTCGGCCAGCGCCTCGCGCAGCGCCCGGACGTCCTCGGCGGTGCGCAGCGGCGGGTTCACCTTGTACACCGGGTCGTAGGTGCGGACCAGCTCGTCGGTGAGCAGCAGGTGGTGCGGGGTCACCTCGGCGGTGACGTCCCAGCCCTTGGACTTGGCCCAGCGGACGATCTCGACCGAGCCGGCCGTGGAGAGGTGGCAGACGTGCAGCCGGGAGCCGACGTGCGCGGCGAGCAGCACGTCGCGGGCGATGATCGACTCCTCGGCGACGGCCGGCCAGCCGCCGAGCCCGAGCTCGCCGGAGACCTGGCCCTCGTTCATCTGGGCGCCCTCGGTGAGCCGCGGCTCCTGGGCGTGCTGGGCGACGACGCCGTCGAAGGCCTTGACGTACTCCAGGGCGCGGCGCATCAGCACCGCGTCGTCCACGCACTTGCCGTCGTCGGAGAAGACCCGGACGTCGGCGGCGGACTCGTGCATCGCGCCGAGCTCGGCGAGCTGCTTGCCCTCCAGGCCGACGGTGACGGCGCCGACCGGCTGCACGTCGCAGTAGCCGGCCTCCTGGCCGAGCCGCCAGACCTGCTCGACCACGCCGGCGGTGTCGGCCACCGGGGTGGTGTTGGCCATCGCGTGCACGGCGGTGAAGCCGCCCATCGCGGCGGCCCGGGTGCCGGTGAGCACGGTCTCGGCGTCCTCGCGGCCGGGCTCGCGCAGGTGGGTGTGCAGGTCGACCAGGCCGGGCAGGGCGATCAGCCCGGTGGCGTCGATCTCGATGTCCGCCTCGACCGTCAGGCCGGTGCCGATCGCCTGGACGACGCCGTCGGCGAGGTGGAGGTCCTGCGGGGCGCCGCCCAGGATCTTGGCGTTGCGGATCAGGTAGCTGGTCACTGGGCGGTCTCCACGGAGTCGGTACGGGGGGTGTCGGTGGGCGCGTCGGCGAAGACGGCGCCGCCGAGCAGCAGGTAGAGGACGGCCATCCGGACGGAGACGCCGTTGGCGACCTGCTCGATCGCGGTGCAGCGCGGCGAGTCGGCGACCTCGGCGGTGATCTCCATGCCGCGGACCATCGGACCGGGGTGCATCACGATCGCGTGGTCCGGCAGCTGGGCCATCCGGCGGCCGTTCATGCCGTAGCGGCGGCTGTACTCGCGCTCGGTCGGGAAGAACGCGGCGTTCATCCGCTCGCGCTGCACCCGCAGCATCATCAGCGAGTCCGTCTTGGGCAGCACGCTGTCCAGGTCGTAGCTGACCTCGCAGGGCCAGTTCTCGATCCCGATCGGCAGCAGGGTCGGCGGGGCGACGAAGGTCACCTGCGCGCCGAGGGTGTTCAGCAGGTGGACGTTGGAGCGGGCGACCCGGCTGTGCAGGACGTCGCCGACGATGGTCACCCGGCGGCCCGCGAGGTCCTGGCCGGCGCCCGGGTTGAGGTGGCGGCGCATGGTGAAGGCGTCGAGCAGCGCCTGGGTGGGGTGCTCGTGGGTGCCGTCACCGGCGTTGATCACACTGCCGTGCAGCCAGTCGGACTGGGCCAGCCGGGCCGGGGCGCCGGAGGCGTGGTGGCGGATGACCACCGCGTCGGCGCCCATCGCCTGGAGGGTCAGCGCGGTGTCCTTGAGGCTCTCGCCCTTGGAGACCGAGGAGCCCTTGGCGGAGAAGTTGATGACGTCGGCCGAGAGCCGCTTCTCGGCGACCTCGAAGGAGGTCTTCGTCCGGGTGGAGTCCTCGAAGAAGAGGTTGACGACGGTGCGGCCGCGCAGCGTGGGCAGCTTCTTGACGGCCCGGCCGGAGAGCTGGGCCAGCTCCTCGGCGGTGTCCAGGATCAGCAGCGCGTCGTCGCGGCTGAGATCGGCGGCGGAGACGAGGTGGCGCTTCACGCGGGCTACTCCGGGAGGTGCGGTTCGGAAGACTGGGGGGCCAGGGCCTGCGAGGAGCGCTGGGCGAAGTCGCGGTCGCCGACCAGGACGGCGTCCACGCCGTCGCGGTCGGCGAGGCGCACCTGCACGGCCTCGCGCAGCGAGGTGGGGAGGTTCTTGCCCACGTAGTCGGCGCGGATCGGCAGCTCGCGGTGGCCGCGGTCGACCAGGACGGCGAGCTGGACGGCGCGCGGGCGGCCGATGTCGCTCAGCGCGTCGAGCGCGGCGCGGATGGTGCGGCCGGAGAAGAGCACGTCGTCGACCAGGATGACGAGCTTGCCGTCGATGCCGCCGGGCGGGATCTCGGTGTGCTCCAGGGCCCGGGCGGGCTTCAGCCGCAGGTCGTCCCGGTACATGGTGATGTCCAGGGAGCCCAGCGGGATCTCGCGCCCGGTGATCTGGGCCAGCCGGTCGTGCAGGCGGCGGGCGAGGTGGACGCCCCTGGTGTGGATGCCGAGCAGCACGACGTCCTCCGCGCCCTTGGCGCGCTCGACGATCTCGTGCGCTATCCGGGTGACGACCCGGGCGATGTCCGTGCCGTCGAGCACCTGGTGCGGCGGCCGCGGCGTGGGTTCGTGGTGTGTGGTCATGCCGAAGCGGACCTCCTTCCCCGCCTCACTGGACGGGCCTTAAAGGATGTCTGGGATGGCCCCCGCCGACCGGGCGCGGGCTTCGGTCATCCTACCAGCGCGCCGGACGGCAAACAGACGTCCACCATTCCGCTTCCCCGGGTTAACACTCCGGACGCGCCGCCGATGCGGGCCATTCGCACGACTGCCCCATTCGGCTTGACGCAACTACCTTACTCTACGTAACCTCACAGTGAGTTACGAGACGGACGTCGGACCCACCGGTAACGGCGTCGGCAATCGCCCGTGACCCACCACTGAACGCGAAGCAATCTCGTCCGGGGAGATCAATGTCCAGCGACTACGCGAAGCAACTCGGAGGCAAGCTCCGAGCGATCCGCACTCAGCAGGGTCTCTCCCTGCACGGTGTCGAGGAGAAGTCCCAGGGGCGCTGGAAGGCAGTCGTCGTCGGTTCGTACGAGCGTGGTGACCGTGCGGTCACCGTGCAGCGACTGGCCGAACTGGCGGAGTTCTACGGCGTCCCGGTCCAGGAGCTGCTGCCCGGCGGTACGCCCGGCGGCGCGGCCGAGCCGCCGCCGCGCCTGGTCCTCGACCTGGAGAGACTGACCCAGGTCCCCTCCGAGAAGGCCGGCCCGCTGCAGCGCTACGCGGCGACCATCCAGAGCCAGCGCGGCGACTACAACGGCAAGGTGCTGTCGATCCGCCAGGACGACCTGCGCACCCTGGCCGTGATCTACGACCAGTCCCCGTCGATCCTCACCGAGCAGCTGATCTCCTGGGGCGTGCTGAACCCCGACGCGCGCCGTGCGGTGCGCGAGGAGGATGCGAGCTGAGGCTCACCGCACCGGCTCCCGCCAGCGGATCCAGGCACAACCCAGCACTCGCGCCACTAGTGCTGGCAAGCAGAAACGTCACGGCGCGGCTCCCCAGACCGGGGGCCGCGCCGCGGTGTAGCCACACCACCCCGGGGCGGCGGAGGCGTCAGCAGACCGTCCCCAGGCTGTAGCCGGGCTGTGCCGCCACGCCGTCCAGCCGGACCGGCCGGTCGGCCGGGGCCCACTCCTGCCCGCCGCTCGACCAGGCCCAGGAGGCCGGCAGGTACTCCCCGCAGGAGGCCGCCGAGCCCTGCGAGCCGTGCAGCACCGCGACGCCCGGCAGCTCCAGGGCCAGCCCGGTGCAGAGCACCGCGCAGACCAGCTCCAGGTCCTCGTCGTTGATCCGGACCACGCCGTCCTCCCACTGGAGCACCCGGGCCGCGGCGGTCAGCCCGCCGCCGGGCGCGTCCACCCGCAGGCGCAGCTCGTACACCCCGGCGCCCGCGCCGACCAGCATCCGCCGGAACACCTCGCCCCCGCGCTCGTAGGCGGCGCGCACCCAGGCGGCGTGCTCCTCGTCGGACGCGCCCGCGCCCCCGTACAGGCCCCCGTCGAGCAGCAGGTCGGCGTGGCAGAGCGTCAGCCCGTTCTCCCGGGCGCGCACCAGGCGCGGCACGAAGTCCCCGGCCAGCTCCTCGCCCTGATAGGCCAGCAGCTGGGTCTGCAGGGCCGGGTTGACCAGGTAGCGGTCGCGGGCCGCGGGCTCGGCCGGGTCCAGCCCGTTCAGCAGGCAGAACTCCTCGAAGTCCTGCGGGTGGAACGTCCGGGCCCGGACGGTGTCGAACCGCTCCAGCGCCTCGGCCAGCAGATCCGCGGTGTCGGCCAGGTAGCGCTCGTGGTCGGGGGCGTCGGAGATCCCCCAGGCGCGGGCCCGGGCGAAGTCCGCGGCGTTGGTGAGCACTCCGATGACGAACGCCTGCTCGGCGCCCTCGACCCGCCGTGGCCGGTGCGACCGCACCACGGGCCGCGAGCCGCCGGCGGTGCAGTCGGAGTTACGGCGGGCGCGCCCCAAATGACTCATCGGTGGCTCCTGGCTTCAGGGGAGGACGGTCGGCGGCAGGCGTGCCGCTGACCGTCTTCCTCCCCATCCGCGCGCGTCGCACACGTACGGCGTGTCACAGGAATGTAACCACCGGTAATGCGGGTCGCGCGGGCGTCAGGCGGAGCGGGGCGCGCGGGCCAGCTGGCGGGACTGCGCGACCAGGCGGCCGGACTCGTCCCAGACCTCCGCGTCCTCCTCGAAGTAGCCGCCGGCCAGGTTGCGGGTCGCGTGGGTGACCCGCAGCCAGCCGGGCACCGGCCTGGCGCGCAGGTGGACGGTCAGCTCGACGGTGGGGGCCCAGCCCGGCAGGCCGAGGTCGAAGGTGACCGGCGGAAGCGCGTCGGCGACCAGCAGGAGCAGCAGCGGGTCGGGCTCGCGGCCGTCGGCGAGCCGGAACCAGCCCTGGATCCGCCCGTTGCCGGAGGGCTGTCCGAGCGCCCAGCCGATGGTGGCCGGGTCCAGCCGCAGGTCGAACCGCTCCAGCAGGGCGGCCTGGGCGATCAGCTCCTTGGGCGCGTGCTCGACGCCGATGCACTGGTCCGGCGGCGGCAGCTGCGGCGGCAGCGCGCTGGTGCGCACCTCGCCGTCGGCGGTGGCGAGGTCGCCGTGGCTGGCCACCACGCGCAGCCGCTCGACGCCGTCCTGGCTGAGCGAGGCGGTGCCGGTGGACAGGCCGCGGCCGGTGCGCAGCACCTCGGTGCGGACGGTGGCCGGGCCGGGCGTGGAGGCGGACAGGTAGTAACCGCTGATCGACACCGGGTCCGGGTGGGTGCCGTGCTCCAGCGACAGCGCGTGTCCGGCCACCGCGAGCAGCAGTCCGCCGTTCACCCCGCCGCCGATCTGCCAGCCGGCGCCGAGCTCGGCCTCGTACCGGCCGGCCTCCTCGGGGTGCCTGGTCAGGGCGATGCCCTGGTCGAACTCGCTGCGGATCGCCGTGGTCATGTGGGGGGACCTGCCCTTCACGCGTGCTTCCGGACGTCAAGTTACTGACAAGTAGGCCCTCACCCTACGCCGCCCGGGTGAAACGCGGAACGGCCGCCGGACACCTGTTCGGGTCCGACGGCCGTTCACGGGATTCGACCACTCAGCGGCGGATGCTCGGCTTCAGCTCGAGGAAGCGGGCGAGCAGGCCGTTGACGAAGGCCGGGGAGTCGTCCGTGGAGAACTCCTTGGCGATCTCGACGGCCTCGTCCAGGACGACGGCGTCCGGGACGCCGTCCTCCCAGATCAGCTCGTACGCACCGAGCCGCAGGACGTTGCGGTCCACGATCGGCATCCGGTCGAGCGTCCAGCCCACGGCGTACTGCTCGATCAGGTCGTCGATGCGACGAGCGTGCTGGACGTACCCCTCGATGAGCTCCATGGTGTACTCACCGACCTGCGGGGTGCCCTCGTCGGGCTTGGGCTCGCGGGCGCGGGCCACCCAGTCGGCGAGGACCTGCTGCGGGTCTACCCCACGGTGGTCGGCCTCGAAGAGGATCTGGAAGGCCCGCGTGCGGGCCTTGCTGCGTGCGGCCGACACGGACTTACTTCACCCGGCCGAGGTAGCTGCCGTCGCGGGTGTCGACCTTGACCTTCTCACCGGTGGTGACGAAGAGCGGCACCTGGATCTCGGCGCCCGTCTCCAGGGTGGCCGGCTTGGTGCCACCGGTCGAGCGGTCGCCCTGGACGCCCGGCTCGGTCTCGGCGATGGTCAGCTCGACCGCGGCCGGGAGCTCGATGTAGAGGACCGAGCCCTCGTTCTGCGCGACGAGGGCCTCGAAGCCCTCCAGCAGGTACTTGGCGGCGTCGCCGACGACCGACGGCTCGATGGTCAGCTGGTCGTAGGTGTCCATGTCCATGAACACGAAGTTCTCGCCGTCCTTGTACGAGAACTGCATGCCGCGCTTGTCGACGTTGGCGGTCTCGACCTTGGTGCCCGCGTTGAAGGTCTTGTCGACGACCTTGCCGGTCAGGACCTCCTTGAGCTTGGTACGCACGAAGGCCGGGCCCTTGCCGGGCTTGACGTGCTGGAACTCGACGACGGACCAGAGCTTGCCGCCCTCCAGCTTGAGGACCATGCCGTTCTTGAGATCGTTCGTGGAAGCCACGGGCGCACTTACTCCTGTATAGCTGTCAAGGAACCAAGGGATTGCGTCCTGCCGCCCACGGCCCCCCGGGGGGTCGCGGTCACAGGGCGAGGAGCTCCTTGGTGGTGATGGTGAGCAGCTCGGGCCCGCCCTCCTCAAGGGGGCGCACGACGAGCGTGTCCTCGATCCGGACGCCGCCCCTGCCCGGGAGGTGAACCCCCGGACCGACGGTGACCGGCACGCGGCTGTCCAGTTTACCCATGTCCGCCGGACCGAGGCGCGGCGCCTCCCGGATCTCCAGCCCGATGCCGTGGCCCACCGGGTGCGGGGAGGGCTCGGTGTGGCCGGCCGCCTCCAGGACCTGCCGGGCGGCCCGGTCGGGTACGCACTGCTCCACGCCTGGTCCGAGCGCCTCCCGCCCGGCCCGCTGGGCCCGGAAGACCAGCCGGTGCAGCTCCACCTGCCAGGGCGCGGGGGCGGCGCCGATCACGAAGGTGCGGGCGGTGGAGACGCCGTAGCCGCGGTACTGGGCGCCCATCACCACGGTCAGGAAGTCGCCCTCCTCCACCCGGCGGTCGGTCGGCTGGTGGGCGGCCTGGCCGGAGTGGCTGCCGGTGCCGACCGAGACCGGGAAGGCCGCCCGGTCGGCGCCGTGGTCGATCATCCGGCGCTCCAGCTCCATCGCCAGGTGCCGCTCGGTGCGGCCGACCAGGATCGACTCCAGCAGCTCGCCCAGCGCCTGGTCGGCGATCTCGGCGGCGATCCGCAGGTCCGCGATCTCGTGCTCGTCCTTGACCACCCGCAGCCGCTCGACCGTCCGGCCGAGGTCCACCAGCCGGGTCCCCGCTATCAGGTCGCCCACCGCCCGGTGCCGGCTGACGGTCAGGTCGTGCTCCTCCACCGCCAGGCCCGACACCCCGGAGCGGGTGGCCGCGGCCGCGGCGGCCAGCGCGGTGTCCGAGCCGGCCGCCACCGGCAGCCGGGTGACGTCCGGGGCGATCAGGTGCTCCCCGGTGTCGTCCGGCGGCAGGTCGTCCGGCAGCGCCAGCAGCGCCCGCTCCCTGGTCAGCAACAGGCTCGCCCCGCAGGGCGCGCAGCCCGTCAGGTACCGCACGTTCGCCGCACGGGTGATCAGCGCCGCATCGGCCCCGGCCGCGCTGCAGTGCTCCCTCACCCGCTCCCGCCGCCCCGCGTACGCATCCGCCATGCGTCGAGCCTACGAACCCCCGGCCCGAAGCGCCCGCCGAGCACCCCCGCCGGAACCCCCGGTGCCCCTTGCGCGCCCCCCGCGCGACCGCGCCGTCGCCCTCCGGGCCGCGCCGGGGCCCCCGCCCCCACCGCCGCTCGGACGCGCGCCGCCGCCGAGGGGCCCACCTCCCCTC
>NZ_JBHVEU010000169.1:0-17093 GCF_042802075.1 Kitasatospora sp. NPDC057518 | reverse complement strand
GTCCCGGGCGCGCCTGTCGCCGGAGGCTCGGGAACCCCGGGCGTCGAGGGGCCTGGGGTTCCTGGTGTTCCTCCTGGGGTTCCTGGTGTTCCTAGGGTTTCGGCGGCGCCGGGGCACCCGCGCCCCGGCCGGCCTTGACGCCGTTCACCATCGCCTGGTGGATCGCCCGAGCGGTGGTCTCGTCCTGCGCCGGCACCGGGCTGCCGGTGACCGTGTACCAGTCCAGCGCGCCGGTGTACTGGACGGTCAGCCTCGCCTCGCCGTCCACCCAGGTGGTGTGCACGGTGAGGTCGCCGGAGATCGGGCCGATCTCGGTGGTGGTCACCCCGCCGGGGCCGCTGATGATCGATTGGGTGGTCCAGGTCGCCCACGACGTGCGCGGGTCCGCGGGCGGCTGGGCCTGGCGGTTTCCTTGGTCGTGTTCGGTCATGCGCCTATCCTCCCCCGCGGGTGGCCCGCCGCCGGAGCAGCGACACCTGCGGTCGCGGCGACCGCCCGGCGGCACCGGGCGGTCGAGTCGGTACGGCGGACGGTCAGCCGGGCTGGCCGGGCTCGTCCAGCATGGGGGCGCCCTCCGCCTGGGAGGTGTCCTGTGCGTGCAGGTTCTGCATCGAGGGGACGCCCTCCTCGGGGTCCGCGGCGCGGATGTCCTCGTCGTCCTCGGTACTCACCTTGGACCGGTCACTCATGTCGGTCATCGCGGGCTCCGTCTCCTCGGCCGGTCCTGGCGCGCCCGGGCCGGAGGCGCGGCGGGACCGGTGGTGGCTCTTCGCCCCTCCAGCCTGCCTCCGCCCCGGCGCGAGGGCCAGCCGGGTGATCCGGGAAGCGCCCCGCGGACCCCGCCCGGGCGTCAGGAGACCCCCGGGCGTCACCAGGCGACGGGCAGCGACCGCATGCCGTAGATGAACGCGTCGGTGCGGAACGCCAGCTCGTCGCGCGGGACGGTCAGCCGCAGCCCCGGCAGCCGCCGGAACAGCGTGGCCAGCGCGATCTGGAGCTCGGCACGGGCCAGCGGCTGGCCGAGGCACTGGTGCACGCCGAAGCCGAAGGCCATGTGCCGCCGGGCGTCCCGGTCCAGGTCCAGTTCGTCGGCCGGCAGCCGGTCGGCGCCGCCGAACACCGCCTCGTCCCGGTTGGCGGTGGAGAGCATCGCGACCACGCCCTCCCCGGCCCGGACGGTCGTTCCGCCCAGCTCCACGTCCTCCAGCGCCACCCGGAGCACCCCGGTGTGGATGATGGTGAGGAGGCGCAGCAGCTCCTCCACCGCGCCGGGCACCGCGGCCGGGTCGGCCAGCCTGGCGATCTGCTCGGGCCGGTCCAGCAGCAGGGCGGTGGAGAGCGAGATCATGTTCGCGGTCGTCTCGTGCCCGGCGACCAGCAGCAGGAAGCCGGTGCTGGCGACCTCGCGCGGGGTGAGGTCGTCGCGGACGGCGAGCCGGCTGAGGATGTCGTCCCGCGGCTCCTCCCGCTTGCGGGCGGTCAGCGCCTCCAGGTACTCCAGCATCTCGTCCCGGGCCGCCAGGAGCTCCTCGAACGGCCTGGTGTTGCTGAGCAGCGTCCGGCTGATGCCCTGGAAGAACTCGTGGTCCTCGTACGGGACTCCGAGCAGCAGGCAGATCACCAGCGAGGGGACGGGCAGCGCGAAGTCGGCGACCAGGTCGGCCTCGGCGCGGCCCGCGGTCATCCCGTCCAGCGCCTCGTCCACGATCCGCTGGATGTCCGGGCGCATCGCCTCGACCCGTTTGACCAGGAAGTCCCCGGTGACCATCCGGCGCAGCCGGGAGTGCTCGGGGTCGTCGAGGTTCAGGAAGTTCGGGTTCTCGCCGATCCGCTCCCGGCTGCCGGCGATCAGCAGCGGGAAGGTCGGGTGGCGCAGGTCCGCGCTGAACCGGCGGTCGGACAGGATGGCGCGGACCTCGGCGTAGCCGGTGGCCAGCCAGCAGGACTCGCCCCCGGGCAGCTCGGCGCGGCTCAGGTTCGCGGTGGCGGCGGCCTCGGTGTAGGCGGGCGGCGGGCCGAACGGGCAGCCGGCGGAGTGCCGGGCCGGCAGCGGGACGGCGGGCACGGTGGGTGTGCTCGTCAAGGCGGGGTCTCCTTGCGTCGCGATGGTTCTCCGGTGGGGGTGGGGTTGCCGGACGTCCGCCGGTCCCGGGTGCGGTTCCGGTCCGCGGCCGGCTCGGGCCGGCGTACGGTCAGCCGTCGACCGAGGCGGCCCCGGCCTCCGCCGGCCCGTCCTCGACCACGGTGATGGCGCCGCCCGGGCAGAGCTGGGCGGCCAGTCTGAGATCCTCGAACTGGTCGGGCCTGAAGGCGGTCTGACGGAGTCTCACCAGACTGTCGTCGTCGTCCTGGTCGAAGACCTCGGGAACGTTCGTGACGCACATCCCGGAGCTGCAGCAGCGGTCCCGGTCGACACTCACCCGCATGGTCGGGCACCTCTCGCCAGTGCGCCGCCGGCTGCCCGGCGGCCGCCTCTCGTTGTCATTGCCAACCTAACCGCCGCTACTCCGTCCACGGAGGGCGCGGTGGCGGGATCGCCGAGAATGGCCGATTCGGCTCCCGTCGGAACCGCCGGAGCGGCGCCGGAGGTTTGAACCGGCATCACCCCAACAAGCCTGTACCGTACGGTGGTTCACGGCCTCCGGGCGCTGCCCGTAGCCGCCCGCTCCCGGCTCAGAGCCCCTCGGCGGCGGCGATCTCCCGTACGGTCGCGACGGTGTCCGCCTCGGCTGCGTCCTTGTCCGGCCGGTAGCGCACCACCCGGGCGAAGCGCAGGGCGAGCCCGGCCGGATAGCGGGAGCTGCGCTGCACCCCGTCGAAGGCGATCTCGACGACCAGTTCCGGCCGGACCCGCACCGTCCAGGCGTCCCGTCCGGTCTCCCGGGCCAGCAGTTCGACGGTCTGGCGGGCGAGCGTCTCGTCGGTCAGGCCCTTGAAGGTCTTGCCGAGCATCACCCACGGGCCCAGCCCCGGCTCGCCCGCCGCCCGGGCGCCCAGGTGCAGGTTGCTGAGGAAGCCGCGCCGCCGCCCGCTGCCCCACTCGGCGGCCAGCACCACCAGGTCCAGGGTGTGCCGGGGCTTCACCTTGATCCAGCCCGCGCCGCGCCGCCCCGCCGCGTACGGGGCCGACGGGTCCTTCACCAGCACGCCCTCGTGCCCGAGCGCCAGCGTGTCGCGGAAGAAGGCCAGCGCCCGGTCGCGGTCCCCGGTCTCGGTGCGGGCCGCCCGCAGGCCGTCCGGCACCGCCCCGGCCAGCGCCGCCCAGCGCTCCCGGCCGGGACGGTCCACCAGGTCCTCGCCGTCCCGGTGCAGCAGGTCGAAGAAGTAGGCGTCGAGCGGGACCTCGGCGCGCAGCCGGTCCGGGTCCCGCCGGGAGGCGGTGCGCGCGGCGGTCTCCTGGAACGGGCGCGGCCGGCCGTCCGGACCGAGCGCGATCGCCTCGCCGTCCAGCACCGCCGAACGCAGCGGCAGCGCCAGCGCGGCCTCGACCACCTCGGGGACGCGGGCGGCGATGTCCTCCAGGCCGCGGGTGAACACCGCGACCTCCCCGCCCTCCCGGTGCACCTGCACCCGGATGCCGTCCAGCTTCCACTCCAGCGCGGCCGGACCGGTGCGCTCCAGCGCCGTCGCCACGTCCGGCGCCGAGGCGGCCAGCATCGGCCGCACCGCCCGTCCCACCTCCAGCCGGAACGCCGCCAGCGCCGCCTCCCCGCCGGTCAGCGCCGCCTCCGCCACCGCGCGCGCCGACCCCCGGAACATCAGCGCCCGCCGCACCGCCGCCGACGGCACCCCCGCCGCCCGCGCCACCGCGTCCCCGACCACCGCGTCCAGCGCCCCCTGCCGCAGGTCCCCGACCAGCACCGCCCGCAGGAACCCCTGCTCCTCCGCCGTCGCCCGCGCGAACAGCCCGTGCAGCAGCCGCCGCCGCTCCGCCTGCGCCCCGGCCCCGTGCACCCCCGCGATCCGCTCCAGCTCCCGCTCCACCTCCCGCACCCCGAGCGAGGCCTCCACCGCGGGCCCGGGCAACCCCCGCAACGCCGCCGGCCCGATCCCGGTCCGCAACCGCTGCGACTCCCCGGACAGCAACGCCACCGCCGCCGCCCCCTCCAGCGGCCCCAGCCCCCGCAGACACCCGGCCAACAACCCCGTCTTCGCCCGCCGCCCCGCCTCCGCCGCCACCTCCCGCGACACCGACGCCAAGCTCGACAACCCCGCCACACCACCACCTCCACCCCCCTCAGCATCCGCCCCCACCCCCACCCCCGCACCCGAGCACCCGCGCAGCCGTCGCCCAGCCGGGCCCGGCCCGGCCCCCGTGTCCACCCGCTCGCGCGCCTGGCGGCCCGGTGTCCGAGGCCGCCCCTGCCCCCGCCCGGGCGGTTGGGCTGATCGGGGCGGTGCTGCGTCCGGGGGTCCTGGCCGGGGAGGCAAGGCGCCGGAGTGGCGTAGCGGGTACGTGCTCTTGGCCGGGGCGGTGATCCGCGGCGGGGCGACGGGGCGTCATGCTGGGTGGCTCGTACCGCCCCCTGAGTGATGGAGACCGAGATGAACGACACCTCCACGGCCCGTTGGAGCGTCGGCGTGCCCGAGGCCGGTGACTACCGGGCCTGGCGTGAACTCTTCCGTGGGTACTGCGAGTTCTACCGGGTGCCGATTCCGGAGGAGAAGGCCGAGCTGGTGTGGTCCTGGCTGATGGATCCGGGGCACGAGGTGGCGGGGCTGCTGGTGCGGGACGGGGAGGGCCGGCCGGTCGGGCTGGCGCACTATCGGCCGTTCTCGCGGCCGCTGCACGGGGCGGTCGGGTGCTTCCTGGACGATCTGTTCGTGGCGCCGGAGGTTCGCGGCGGCGGGGCGGTGGACGCGTTGTTGGGCCGGCTGCGGGAAATCGCGGCGGAACGCGGGTGGAACACCGTCCGCTGGATCACCTCTGAAGACAATTACCGGGCCCGTGGAAAATATGACAAGGTCGCCAATCAGACCAGGTTCATCACCTACGACATGGCTCCGGAGGCACCGGCCGGCTGAGACCGCGGCCTGGCCCCCGGACATTCGTTCGGAATTTCTGTTATCGGCGCCCCGCCGGGAGGTCTCCCATGTGTCGACACCCGACCAGTCGACCCGGAACAGAAAGCGTGGCCACGTGAACAGCGACGACAGGACGACCATCCTCCCGGCGAGCGGGGGCGGCGCCGGCAGCGACAGCGGGCACGGGGTCCGCGGCCGCTCCGGTGGCCGGGCGGCGCGGCGGGCTGCCGAGCGGCACGCCGGCCGGGGCCGCCGGGCGCGGCGGGGCGGCGGGATCGTGCCGGTGACCGCGGTCGTCGTCGCCGTGGCCGGGACGGGGCTGTTCGCCGCGCTGGCCGGTGCGGGCTACGCGGCGTACGGCGGCAAGCAGACCGACCGCGACATGGCGGGCCAGTCGCTGGCCGCCGACATGCTGATCTCGGCGGAGCTGGGCACGCACGACGGCATCCAGGTGCCCGGCGCCGGGGGGACGAACCCGGACGTTCCGCTGCCGGCCACCCCCACCGCCGCCGACCCGGCGGCCACCCAGGGCGCCTCCGCCACGCCGACCGCTCCGGCCTCCCCGACGGCTTCGGCCGCCGCCTCCCCGACGGCCGTCCCCACTCCCACGGCCTCCGCCGTCAAGGCGACCCCGACCGCCGCCGGTGCCTCCACCGCGGGCCAGGGCACCGCCAAGCGGGGCATCCCGGGGATGCCGGGGGGCGGCAGCTTCCCGGGGAGCGGGGGCATGCCTGGGGGAGGGGGCGTGCCGGCCGGCGGAGGCGCGGCCCCGTCGTACGCCCAGCAGGTCGTCGACCTGGTCAACGTCGAGCGCGGCAAGGCCGGCTGCGGGCCGGTCAGCGCCGAGCCCCGGCTGACGAGTGCGGCCCAGTCGCACAGCGACGACATGGCCGACCGCAACTACTTCGACCACGCCAGCCCCGAGGGCAAGCACGCCGACTACCGGATCGAGGCCGCCGGGTACAGCTGGAGCACCTGGGGCGAGAACATCGCCCGCGGCCAGAAGGACCCGGCCGCGGTGATGGACTCCTGGATGAACAGCCCCGGCCACCGGGCCAACATCCTGAACTGCGCGTTCAAGCAGCTCGGCGTGGGCGTGCGGACCGGCAACAACGGCCCGTGGTGGACCCAGGTGTTCGCCTCCCCGGCGTGAACCGGCCCTGAACCGACCGTGGTCCGGCCTCCGTTCGGCCCCGCTCCGACCGTGGTCCACGCCTGATCGTCCCGGCTTCCGCTCCTGCCCAGGCCCGGTCTGACCCTCAGACCGGGCCCGCCGATCCGGGCCGATTTTCCGATTCCGTGCACATTGTTGTTATCTGATCACTCCCCACGGGTCTCCGAGGAGGCAGCGGCGGACGGATACACGGCAACACGGAGTGCGGACCATGAACGCTGAGGTGCAGAACAGGACCGGGACCACCCTGGTGCTCGCGGCGCAGGCAGGTGACCGGCAGGCCCGGGAGGCGCTGGTCGCCGCCTGGCTGCCGCTCGTCTACAACGTGGCCGGCCGCGCCCTCGGCGGCCACGCCGACGTGGACGACGTCGCGCAGGAGACCATGATCCGGGCCCTGGACGGCCTGGACGGGCTCCGCGACCCGGAGTCCTTCCGGTCCTGGCTGGTCGCCATCACCATGAACCAGGTGCGCCGTCGGCACGCCGCCGGTCAGCAGCAGCCGACCGTCGGCGGCCTGGACGAGACCTGGGAGGTCGCCGACCCCCGGGCCGACTTCACCGACCTCACCATCCTGCGCCTCGGCCTGTCCGGCCAGCGCCGCGAGGTGGCCGAGGCCACCCGCTGGCTGGACCCCGACGACCGCGAGCTGCTCGCCCTCTGGTGGCTGGAGGCCGCCGGCGATCTGACCCGCGCCGAACTCGCCGAGGCCCTCGACCTGAGCCCGCAGCACACCGCCGTACGCGTGCAGCGGATGAAGAAGCAGCTCGAAGCGGGCCGCATCGTCGTCCGCGCGCTCTGCGCCTACCCCCGCTGCCCCGGACTGACCGAGCTCACTACGGGCTTCGACGGCACCCCGAACTCGGTCTGGCGCAAGCGCATCGCCCGTCACATCCGGGACTGCGCGGACTGCGGCGGCCTCGGCCGCGACCTCTTCCCGGCCGAAGGACTACTGGCCGGCCTCGCCCTGGTGCCGATCCCGCTCGGCTCGCCCGTGCTGCTGCACTTCCAGCACACCGCGGCCGCCGTCGCCTCCTCGGCCGCCACCGGAGCGGGGGGCGCGGGAGCCGGGGCCTCTACGGGTACCGGCGCGCACGCGGCGGCGGGAGGGCACGGCGGCTGGGCCGGCACCGCGGCCCGCAAGGCCGTCCTGGTGAGCGGCGCGGCCGCGGCGGTCGCCGTGACCACCCTCGCCCTGGTCTGGCCGCAGGCCGGCGAGCCGCCGCAGCCGACGACACCCGAGCCCACCGCCCCGGCCGCGGCCCAGGACGTCCCGACGGCCGCCGCCGCACCCGCCGCCACCGCCCCGACACCGGTGCCGACCCCGCTGCCCGCGGAGAGCCCGACGCCCACGGCGACGGCCACACCGACCGCGACCCGCACCGCCACCGCGACACCGCAGCCGAACCCGGAGCGCCAGCTGGTGGACCTGGTCAACGCCGAACGCGCCAGGGCCGGCTGCGCCCCGCTGCGGATCGACCCCCGGCTGCACGGCTCGGCCCAGAAGCACGCGGACGACATGGCCACCCGCGGCTTCTTCGACCACGTCAACCCGGACGGCGTCCGGACCGAGGCCCGGATCACCGCCGCCGGCTACCGCTGGTCCCAGTGGGGCGAGAACCTCGACCGGGGCCCGACCACCCCGGCCGCCGTCTTCGCCCGCTGGATGGACGGCGGAATCCACCAGTCCAACATGCTCGACTGCGGGTTCAAGGACATCGGCGTCGGCTTCGCCACCAACGCGGCCGGCACCCCCTACTGGACCCAGGACCTCGGAGCACCGATGTCCTGAGCCATGGGCGGGGACTACGCCGGAGTGGCCGCCACCAGGCCGTTCGCCGACCCGGTCACGTAGCCCGTGGCATCCCCGAGGACGCCGCCCGCGTCACCGACCTGCCCGGGCACCAGGTCCGGAGCGCTGCTCAGCGGCCCGGGCAGTCCCTCCTGCCCGCCCACGGCACTGGCGTGCGCGCTCGGCGCGGTGAGGGAGGCCACGACACCGACGGCGATCGAGGCGACGGCAAGCATGCTGCGCTTCTTCATGGCCGGTCCAACGACGCTGCGCCGGAAGGGTTACGGCGCGGCGTGCCCGAGCGGCGGTCCTCAGTGATGCCAGGGCAGCTGAACCGGATCAGTGGGGACACGCCCGGCCACCAGCTCGGCCGCCAACCCGGCCAGGCCGAGCGGGTAGACCGTCTCGCCGGTGGCCGCGAGGTCGGTGACGGACCACCAGCGATGGCCGGCGTGGTACGTGCGCTCGTTCGCCTCCTGGCCGCTGACGTCGACCTGGTGGCCCGTGACGCGAAGCCGGAAGAAGACGTCCCGGAAGATCCCTTCGGCCCAGCCGACATCCGCGTATCCGGAGGTCTCCGCGACGGCTGACCGCAAGGCCTCCGGCTCCACGGACAGGCCGGTCTCCTCGCGAAGCTCGCGGGCTGCCGCCTCCGCCAGGGTCTCCCCGTCCTCGACACCACCGCCGGGCGTGCACCATCCGTGACCGCTCTCGGGAGCATCCGGGTCGACATGGAACTTCAGCAGGAGCAGGCGGTCCAGCTCGTCGATCAACAGGACACGGGCGGATTCGCGGCGGTAGCTTCCCTGATCGGACATGCCGGCAGCGTAACCCTGGACGGCCCGCGAGCCGACCGGGACTCTGCCGGGCGGCGGGCGGGCCGTGGGAACCACCATGGCCCCACCCGCCCCTGCCGGTCAGGGGCGTGCGAGCCGCGACCGGACGCACGGCGGCGCGCCGGGCGTGCACCAGCAGTCCCAGCCGCGCCGTCAGAGCGTTCCGGAGCCCCGCGCCACCGCGGGCCCGCCCGCCACCGCGGCCCCACCCTCCCAGAGCGACGCCCCGGGAACCGGCGCCCCGGGAGCCCCCGGAGCCGCCCCCGCCAGGCCCACCGGGCCCACCACCCAGTCCGGGTGACCGGGCATCGGCGGCGTCCGCAGCCCGTACAGCCAGTCGTCGAGGAAGCCCCGCAGGTCCTGGCCGGACACCGACGAGGCCGTCCGCACGTAGTCCTCGGTGGTGGCGTTCCCGGACCGGTAGGTGCGCAGGAACGCCCGCTCGATCCGGTCGAAGGCCGCCTCCCCGACCTTCTCCCGGAGCGCGAACAGCACCAGCGCGCCGCCCGTGTACCGCTGGCTGTCGAAGAGGTCGGCGGCGGTGGGGGAGGCGACCGGCCCGGAGTCGTGCCGCCACTGGTCGCCCAGCCCGTAGAGGTAGCGCATCCGGTCGGTCAGCGTGGTGTGGCCCCAGGCGTCCGGCCATCCGCGCTCGTAGCGGTACACCAGTCCGTAGAAGTCGGCGTGGCCCTCGTTGAGCCAGAGGTCGGACCACCTGGCGGGGGAGACGCTGTTGCCGAACCAGGAATGGACCAGCTCGTGCATCATGTGCGAGCCGATCGCCGGCTCCGCCTGCCGCAGGAAGTTCGGCTTGTAGAGGGTGAGCGTCTGGGTCTCCAGGCCGGTGAAGGCGAACGCGGCCGGATCGTCCGTGTTGGCCGGCAGGAGCCCGTACGTCTCGAACGGGAAGGGCCCCAGGTGCGCTTCGGCCCAGGCGAGCTGGCCGGGGGTGAGGGCGAGCGCGGGTTCCAGTTCGGCGGCGCGCGCGGTCGGCACGACGTCGCGCAGCGGCAGGCCGTGCGGGCCGGTGCGCTCGCGCACGGTGTAGTCGCCGACCGAGACCTGGACCAGCTCGGTGGCCATCGGCTCGCGGGACACGTACCGGCGGGTGGTGCGGCCGTCGCCGCGCCGTTCGGTGGCCGTCAACTCGCCGTTGGCGACGCCGCGGAGAGCGTCCGGGGCGGTCACCGAGATGGTGAACCGGGCCTTGTCGCTGGGGTGGTCGTTGCATGGGAAGACGGTGTGCGCGCTGTTCGGCTGGCCGGCCACCGCGAAGCCGTCCGGGGCGGGGACCCAGCCGGTGTGCGGCAGCGCGGCGCGCGGGTCGGCGGTGTACTCGACGGTCAGCCGGGCGACGGCGCCCGGGCGGAACGGCCTGGCCGGAGTCACCGTCAGCTTCTCGTCGTGGGCGGTGAAGCCCGCCGGCCGCCCGTCGACCCGGACGGCGCGCACGGCCAGGCCGAGCGCGTCCAGGTCCAGCCGGGCGAGCGTGCGGTCGGGCCGGACGGTGAGCACGGCCGTGCCGTCCACCGTCCGGGGCCCGTCCCGGTAGTCGAAGGCCAGGTCGTACCCGAGCACCCGGTACCCGGTGTTCCCGAGCGAGGGGAAGACCGGATCGCCCAGCCCGTCGGCGGCGCCGGCCGTCGGCACGCTCGCGGACAGCAGCACCGCGCTGAGCGCGAGTGACGGGACGAGCCGGGCGCGGGGCCTGAAGAGCCTGAGGAGGCCGAGGGGCCTGGACAAGTGTGATCACCGCACTTCACGAGCGGGAGCGGAGGCGGAGCCCCCGGGGCGGGGAGAGCCTGGCCCACGGATGCTAGTGGACCGTCGGGCCGGCGCGGGCGCGATAGGTGCGGTCCGACGGCGCGGCGTGGTGCGACGGCGGAGCTCGGTCCGGCGACACACCGTGTCCCCCGGACGGCCCACGGTGATGGCGCGGCGCCCGTACGCGGTCTAACGTCAGGAGTGCATCGTCCCCTGACGGACGAGCCACGGCCGTCGGAAAACCTGGCCAGGTCCGGCGGCCGTACTTTCCTGCCCGGGCGCCGTGCGCCCGGACGCACCCCGTAGGCTTGGCGGTCGAGACGACGCCCGCGTACCGGATGCCAGGAGCCGCCGTGACCAGCCCAGCCTCGCCCGTTCTGGTGATCGGCGAGTGCGTCGCCGACATCGTCCGAACGAGTGACGTCCCGGACCGGGTGCACCCCGGCGGCAGCCCCGCGAACGTCGCGTACGGCCTCGCCCGGCTGGGCCGACCGGCCACCCTGCTCACCGAGCTGGGGCCGGACGCCAACGGCCGGCTGATCCGGCGGCACCTGGAGTCGGCGGGGGTGCGGGTCCGGGCCGCCGAGGTCGCCCGGACGCCCTCGGCGGTGGTGGAGCTGGACGGGCAGGGGCGGGCCCGCTACACCTTCGACATCCACTGGACGCTCCCGCCCACCGAACTCGCCGAGCCGCCCGCCGCGATCCACCTCGGTTCGATCGCGGCGGTGACCGAGCCCGGCGCGGGTTCGGTGCTGGCCCTGGTGGAGCGCTGGCGCGGGCACGCGCGGATCAGCTACGACCCGAACGTGCGCCCGGCGCTGATGGGCGACCGGGCCGGGGCCGTCCGCCGGGTCGAGCGCTGGGTGGCGCTGAGCGACCTGGTCAAGGTCAGCGACGAGGACCTGGACTGGCTCTACCCGGGCGAGCGGCCCGAGGCGGTCGCCGAGCGCTGGCTGGCCCTCGGCCCGGCCGTGGTCGCGGTCACCCTCGGCGCCGAGGGCGCGTTCGCCCGCACCGCCGGGGGCGGACGCGCCGAGGCCGCGGCTCTCCCGGTGCCGGTCGCGGACACGGTCGGCGCCGGCGACGCCTTCATGGCCGCCTTCCTGCACGCCCACGCGGCGGGCGCCGATCTCGCGGTCTGCCTCACCCGGGCGGTGACGGCGGCGGCGCTGACCGTCGCGCGCCCGGGCGCCAACCCGCCCTCGGCGGCCGAACTCGCGGCCGCCCTGACGGACTGACCGGAGCCCTCCCGGCGCGTCGGCGCGGTGTGAACCCGGTCCGTTCCCTCAGCGGCGATGCCGCTACTCGACGGGGGCGAGGTCCTTGCCGTACCAGACCTGGGCGTACGGCCCGCTGCTGTAGGCGGGGATCTCCCGGTACCCGTTGCGCAGGTAGAGCGCGCGGGCCTCGACCAGGTCGAGGCGGGTGTCGAGGACGATCCGCTCGGCGCCCAGGGAGCGGGCGGCCCGGTCGACGGCGGCCAGCAGCACGGCGCCGCCGCCGGTGCCGCGCAGGCCGGGGCGGACGAAGACCCGGGTGAGTTCGACGGTGGCGGCGTCGAGTCGGCGCAGGCCGGCGCAGGAGTGGGCGGCGCCGTCGTGGCGGCCGATCAGGAAGTGGCCGTCCGGGGCGGCGAGGTCGTCGCTGGGGGAGTCGGCCAGGCCGGACTCCAGCTCCTCGGGGGTGCCCTCCCGGTCGAAGTGCAGGCGGTAGTAGCGGTTGGCCACGTCGTAGTAGTACTCGCGCAGCAGGTCCAGGGCCTCGGGGGCGGTCACGTCGGCCGTGGTGACGGTCCAGAGGTCGGAGCGGCGGGGCGCGGTGTTCGTCATGCGCGCATGATCCGATTCGGGGGCCGTCGCCGCAATCGGTTTTCCCGGCGGCCCCGCCCGGCCCGCTCCGCCCCGGCCGTCGGACCGGCGGTCACCCGGTCGCCCCGCCACCCGGGCAAAGGAACGGCAAGGACCCGGTGCGTCGTTGCCCCGCACGGGTGACGCGGGGATTGGCGGTGGTGCACGGCAGGGGAGCAGTGCACCCATGAACAGACCATCAGTTTGTCGTAATAATGGGGGTTTGAGGGGAAGCCAGCACCACCGGGGCGGTGTACGGACCGGCCTGCTGGCCGCCGTCTGCCTCTCCGCCGTCCTCGCCGGCTGCGCCGCTCCGGCCGCTCCCGCCGGGCCGAAGGCCGCCCCGGCCCCCGAGGCGAACACGGCGCCCGAGGCGAACGCGGCGCCCGAGGCGAACGCGGCGCCCGCCGCCGCCCCGGACGCCGACCAGGCCGGTGCCCCGCCCCTGGCGGAGGAGGCGAACAGCGCCGAGGTGGTGGCCCGTCAGGAGGCGGCCGCCCAGCACTGGGGCCTGGAGCGCCCGCCGCTGAAGGCCCCGCCGCGTCCGGCGACCAAGCCCGAGCTCACCCCGGTGCAGGGCGTCAAGCTCGCCGACGGCCGCCCGCCCGTCGTCTTCCGGGTGCCGACCGACGACAAGGTGGTCTTCCTGACCGTCGACGACGGTGACGAGAAGGACCCCGAGTTCTCCCGGATGGCCGCGGACCTGGGCATCCCGCTCAGCACCTACGTCTCCGACTACCTCGCCCGCGAGAACTACGGCTACTTCCGCGACCTGCACGCCCAGGGCGTGGAGATCAACAACCACACGATCAACCACCGCAACCTGAAGGTGCTGGACTACGACACCCAGCGCGAGGAGATCTGCACCCAGCAGGACCAGCTGGAGAAGCAGATCGGCGTCCGCCCCCGGCTGTTCCGGCCGCCGTACGGCGAGTACAACGACGACACCCTGCGCGCGGCGGCCTCCTGCGGGGTGCAGGCGGTGCCGATGTGGAACGAGGAGGCCTTCCCGGACCACATGGAGTGGCGCTACGACGACCGGAAGCTGCACCCGGGCGACATCATCCTGACCCACTTCCGGGGCACCGACATCTGGAAGGCCTCGATGCCGGACCTGCTGCGCAAGGTCGTCAACGACGTCACCGCGCAGGGTTTCGCGCTGGCCCGGCTGGACGACTACCTGTAGCGGCGGCCCGGAGCGGCCACCCGAGCGCGGCCGCCGCGGGTCGGGTGGCTCAGCCGAGCGAGAGGGCGTCCAGGTACACCCAGGCGCCCTCGTGCCGTACGAAGCGGCTGTTCTCGCTGAGCACGCCCTCCTCGCCGCCCTCCGTCCAGTGCGCCCGGAAGGCGACGGTGCCCTGCGCGTGGAAGGCGCCGCCCTCGGTGGTGTCGACCACCTCCAGCCCCGTCCAGCGCAGCCCCGGGTCGAAGTCGACCTCGGCCGGCCGGGTGTCCGGGTGCCAGGTGCGCAGCAGGTACGCCTCGTCCTGCGCGGCGAAGGCGCTGAACCGGGAGCGCATCAGGGACTCGGCGGTGGTGGCCGCCGCCTGGCCCCGGTGCAGCCGGCCGCAGCAGTCGCCGTAGGCGGCGGGCAGGCCGCACGGGCAGGGGGACGAGGGCAGCAGCCGGGGCGCGGCGGCGCGGGGCGCGGAACGACGTCGGGACATGCCGCCATTCTCCCCCACCCGTCCGGCGCCTCCCCGGCGGCCCCGCGGACGGCGGGTACGGGCCCGTCCGCGTCGTCGTGGACCCCGTCGCCGGGGTGCCCGTCCGCGGGTGCCCGTCCTCAGGAGGAGGCGGCGCCGAACCAGATGCGCAGCGCCCGGGCCAGACCCTCCCGGTCCGCCCGGTCGGGCCCGGTCGCCCAGGCGACGTAGCCGTCCGGGCGCAGCAGCAGGGCGCCGGCCGGCGGCTGCGGGCAGTCGGCCGTGACGAGGTCGACCCGGTCCTTCCAACCCGCCGCCGGGTCCGCGAGGCCGAGCCGGCCGCCGGTGAGGTCGACGAGCAACGGGCGTCCGGTGCGGGCGAGTTCGGCGATCCGGGCGGGGCCGTTCGGGGTGGTCGCCGCGAGCTCCGGCACGAACCGACCGGCCAGCGGGTGCGGGCAGCCGACGTCGTGGCGGACGTCGCTGCCGGCCATCAGCGCGGCGATCCGGCCGAGGTTGTCCGGGTGCGCCAGCAGCTCGTCGAACAGGGCGCGCACCGCGGTGGTCCCGGGGCCGGGGGCCATCAGGGCGGTCTGGGCCTGGGAGTGCATGAACACCCGCTCGCCGACCGGGCGGCGCTCGTTCTGGTAGCTGTCCAGCAGGCCGGGCGGGGCCCAGCCGTGCAGGTCGGCGGCGAGCTTCCAGCCGAGGTTGGCGGCGTCCTGGAGGCCGAGGTTGAGGCCCGGGCCGCCGGTCGCGGCGTGCACGTGGGCGGCGTCGCCGACGAGCAGGACCCGGCCGTCGCGGTAGCGCTCGGCGAGCCGGGTGTTGTGGCCGACGGTGCGGCGCGGGGTGAACGGTCCGGCGGTACGGGCCGGGGCGAGCGGCAGGTCGGCGCCGGTCACCCGGCGGACGCTGGCGCGCAGCTCGTCCAGGGTCAGCGGGGTCCGCTGGTCCACCGGCGGGCCGCCCCACTCCATCGTGGCGATCATGACGGCGTCCGGGCCGAACGGGGAGATGACGAACACGCCGTGGTCGGTGCGGGTGTGGGTGAAGACGCGGAACGGGGTCGGGCAGCCGGGCAGCAGGACGTCGCCGTTGTCGGTGGTGCGCACCCCCTCGGGCGGCAGCACGTGCGCGATGCGGGAGACGGGGTCGGGCGAGGTGACGCCGGGGAAGCCGATCCCGGCGAGTTTGCGGACGGTGCTGCGGCCGCCGTCCGCGCCGACCAGGTAGCGGGCGCGCAACTGTCCGGCGCCGTCGGGTCCTCGGACGTCGACGGTCACCCCGGTCGGGTCCTGGCGCAGGCCGGTGACCTCGCGGTCGCGGCGCACGGTGACGCCCAGGTCGAGGAGGCGCTCCTCCAGTACCTCCTCGATCCGGTGCTGGGGTACGGGCACGGCGTGCAGCGGGTTCCGGTCGAGCCGGTGCAGTTCCAGCGGGAAGGCGCCGAACACGAAGCGCGGTACGGGCCGCGGCGCGCCCGGGACGCCGCTGAGCGGCTGGTACAGGCCGCGGTGGTCGAGCAGCCGGAGCACCTGGCCGACCAGCCCGTTGGCCTTCTGCTCGCCCGAGCGCGCGGGCAGCCGGTCCAGGACCACCGGCCGGATTCCGGCCAGCGCCAGTTCGCCGGCCAGGAACAGCCCGACCGGGCCGGCGCCGACGATGACGACATCGCTGTTCATCTCAAGTCCCCGTTCATGTCGAATGCCCCTCGGATGCGGTGGGGTCACCGTGACGAAGGATCGGGCAGCCCGGCCGCCAGCTGGCGCAGCGCCTCGGTGAGCAGCGGCTGGAACGGCACCACCGGGTCGGCGGCCAGGTAGTGCTCGTTGGCGGCCTGCAGCGCGGAGAGCGCGGCCGAGGCGACCAGGTTCGGGTAGAGGTCCCGGTCGGCGTCGGTCCCGGTCCGGGCGGCCACCGCCGCCGCCAGCTCCCTCCGGACGCCGGCGCTGTCGCGGAGCAGTTCGGCCTGGAGCGCAGGTTCGCGCAGCAGCAGCCGTACGGCGGCGGTCCAGCGCGGGTCGGGTTCCTCGGGCGCACCGACGTACGGTGCGACGAGGGAGCGGGTCAGCGCCTCCCACAGCGGCTCCTGCGCCGGGCGGGCCCGCAGCTCCCCGGCGGCTTGCAGGACCCGGTCGCGGTGCCGGGAGACGATCGCCTCGGCCTTGCTGGAGAAGTAGTTGTTGTAGGTGCGCGGGGAGACCCCGGCCGCGGCCGCGATGTCCTCCACCCGGACGTTCTCCAGCCCCCGCTCCACCGCGAGCCGCAGTGCGGCCCAGCCCAGTGCCTCCCGCGTCGCGGCCTTCTTCCGTTCCCGCAGGCCGGGCTGGTCCTTCGTCATGGCCACCACTGTCCCGCGAAAGGTGCGCGGTGCGCAATAGTGCGTGGCACGCAAGTTTTTCCCGGCCGCACGGGCTGTGGCGAGCCGCCCGCCACCTGCGGTTTGTCGCTGGTAGTAGTTGCCTGGTCGCGGAGCGATCCCCGTCGGGAGCCCGACCCCGCAGGCTTTCCGGCGGGACGACTCGACAGGACTGGAGGAGCGGTCATGGGTGGCAGACAGCGTCCGCCGAGAGCGCGGACGCCTCGTCAGGGCAGGCCCGCCGGCGTCGGTGCCCGGGTGAACTCCCGGGCGGAGTTCGCCCGCATCGAGGGGTTCCTGGCCTGGGAGGCGGAGGTCGCGGCGGCCGAACGGGACGCCCGCGCGTTCGCCGCGCAGTTCCCGTGGCTGCCGGCGGCGGAGCGGGAGAGCCTCGAACAGGCCTACGCCGCCGACCGGTTGCGCTACGCCGAGGAGGTCGTCGACCGCGCGGTCGAGCGCTGCCGCCGGCTGGCCGCCCGGTACCGCGTCGAGTGCCGCCGGATCTGCGCCCGCTGGGCGGCGCTCTGCCTCTCCGTCACCGTGACGGCGGCGCTGTTCGCCGTGGTCCCGGCCGTCCTGCGCGGCTGAGCGGCCCGGGCCCGCCGTCGACGGGCCCCGGCACGACGAGGGCCCGCCGCACCGTTCCCGGT
>NZ_JBHVEU010000168.1:0-17156 GCF_042802075.1 Kitasatospora sp. NPDC057518 | reverse complement strand
CGGCCGTTCCCCCCGGGGGAACGGCCGTTCTCGGTGCGCTGTTACGCCTTGACGCTCGGCTGCGCGGCCGACACGTCGACGGCGCCCTCCGGGCCGGTCTCGGCGCCCGTCTCCGCCCCGGCCGTCGGCTCGGACAGCCCGCGCAGCAGCCGCCAGGCCATCACGGCCGCGCCGACCAGCAGCGCGGCGGCCAGCAGCCCGGCGCTGTTCATGCCGTGGACGAAGGACTCCCGGGCGCTCGCCAGCAGCGGCTGGGCGAGCTCCGGCGAGAGGCCCTGCGCCGTCTCGACGGCCGAGCCCAGCGATTCGCCGGCCCGGGCGGCGGCCGCCGGGTCCGTCCCGGCCGGGACCGCCAGCCCGTTCGCGTAGATCGAGCCGACCACCGAGCCCACCAGCGCGATGCCGAGCGCGGTGCCCAGCTCGTACGCCGTCTCCGAGACCGCCGAGGCGGCGCCGGCCTTGTCGGCGGGCGCGGCGTTCAGCACCAGGTCGGCGCCGAGCGTGTAGACCACGCCCTCGGCCGTCCCGACCAGCAGGAAGGAGGCGGCCAGCAGCAGGTAGGTGGTGTCCTGCTCCAGCCAGCCGAGCGCGCCCACGCCCAGACCCATCGCCAGCAGACAGGCCGTCAGCGCCTTGCGGGCACCGTAGCGGCGGGCGATCAGGGCGGTCAGCAGGCCGCCGACCACCGATCCCGCGAAGGCCGGCAGTTCGGCCAGGCCCGCCTGGAGCGGCTGGTAGCCGCGGACCAGCTGGAGGTACTGCGAGACCACGAAGATCACGCCGGAGAGCCCGATCAGGGAGATCAGCGAGGCCGACACGGCCGCGGTGAACCGGCGGTCGCGGAACAGCCGGACGTCGAGCAGCGGGGTCTCCAGCCGCAGCTGGCGGCGGACGAACACGAACAGCGCGGCGGTGCCCAGGACGAAGGCGACCGGCACGTCCCAGCGGTCCACGCCGTGCGCGGCGGCCTCCTTGACCGCGTACACCGCGCCGATCACGCCGGCCATCGACAGGACGACGCTCAGCACGTCCCAGCGGCCCGGCTTCGGGTCCTTGGACTCCGGCAGCAGCCAGGCGCCGAACACCAGCAGCAGGATCAGCACCGGGATGTTCAGCAGGAACACCGAACCCCACCAGAAGTGCTCCAGCAGCACCCCGCCGACCACCGGCCCGAGGGCGGCCCCGGCGGTGGCGGCCGCGCCCCAGATGCCGATCGCGGTGGCCCGCTCCCGGTCGTCCGGGAAGAGGCCGCGGATCAGCGAGAGCGTGGAGGGCATGATCGTGGCCCCGGCCACGCCGAGCAGGGCGCGGGCCACGATCAGCCAGCCGGCGCTCGGCGCGTAGGCGGCCAGCAGCGAGGCGGCGCCGAACGCGGCGGAGCCGGCCAGCAGCAGCTTCTTGCGGCCGATCCGGTCGCTCAGGGCGCCCATGCTGACCAGCAGGCCGGCCAGCACGAAGGAGTAGGAGTCGCCGATCCAGAGCAGCTGGGTGCCGCTGGGGCGCAGCGTCTCGCTGATGGACGGGATGGCGAGGGAGAGGACGGTCGCGTCCAGGGCGACCACGGTCACGGCCAGGACGAGGACGGCGAGGCCGGTCCAACGCTGGCGGGCGGTCAGGGTGTTCATGGTGTATCGGTGTCCGGCCTGTGGTCGGCGGTGCTGTGGATGGGAGTGTTGCGGTCGGCGGTGCCGACGTTGGCGGCGGCGGGGACGGGCGTCCGCGCGTCCGGTCTGCGCAGCGCGCCGCCGAGGAACAGCTCGGCGAGCGAGAAGGCGGCGTCGCGCGGGGCGAGCCGGCCGTCCTGGATGGACCAGCCGACGCCGGCCACCAGGTCGAAGAAGGCCTCGCTCAGCCAGGCGGCGCTCAGCTCGATGCGGAACACGCCCTGCTGCTGGCCGCGCAGGAAGAGCGCGTGCAGCCGGGCGATCTGGACCTCCCAGAGGTCGTTGATGTCGTCGTTCTCGTAGAGCTGGTTCTCTCCGGCCAGGAAGGCGCAGAGCATGGCGTCCGGGACGGAGGCGTCCACCAGGCGGCGCAGCGCGGCCTCGGCGTCGCCCTCTTCGACCTCGGCGGTGTCCAGTGCGGCGGCGAACCGGCGCAGCCCGAGCAGGCCGACCTCGCGGATCAGCGCGTCGCGCCCCGGGAAGAGCCGGTGCAGCGTGGCGCGGCTGATGCCGGCGGCGCGCGCGATCTCGTCCAGGTGGGCGGTCGGGCGGCGGGAGAGCACGCCGACGGCGGCTTCGAGGACGGTGTCGCGGTCGGTGGCCATGGACCGAGTCTAGTTCACATGAGACACCGATGTCTCATTCTTTTGTTCGAGCTCTCAGGTGATGCGCGGGATCTCGGCGCTCGGACAGCAAAAAACCGGGGACGGTGGTGTACCGTCCCCGGTTTCGGGGTGCCTGTGAGCCCTCGCGGGGCGGCGGCTCAGCTCTGGTTGTAGAAGCCGGTGTCGTCCATCGGGCGGTCGATCACCATGACCTCGACGTCGGCCGGGGTGAGCAGGAAGACCCTCCGGGCGATCCGCTCGATGCCGCCGCGGGTGCCGAAGATCAGCCCGGAGGCGAAGTCGACCATGCGCTTGGCCTCGGCCTCCGACATCTCGGTGAGGTCCATGACCACCGGGATGCTCGCCCGGATGTGCTCACCGACCGTCCGGGCCGCCTCGAAGCCCGTCGGCCGCAGGGAGACGATCTTCGTGGGCGCGGGGGCGGCCGGAACCGTCTCCTGATCGACCCACTCGTCGTCGTACACCGCGGCCGGGTAGTTCCCCGAGGGCATCAGCCACCCGTTGTGGTGCTCGTCGCGAAGTGCTCCCATGCCGCGCCTCCCTGCCTCGTCCCGTCCTGGTCCCCCGGGGGTGCGTGCCGTTCTTGACACGTCATCCACTCGTCGGAACTGTCCGAGTATCGCACTGTTCACCGGTCCCGTGCCCGCTCGCAACCCCCGTACGAGTCGTGCCGCGCCGGAAACCCGGGCGAACCCGGGCACTCCCACTGACGCGGCGCAGCGCCGTACGGTTGCGCGCGTTGACCTTATCGGTCGCGGTCACGGCGTAATTGACCTTCTGTCAACAATGCGGAAACGATTTCACCCGCGGTGTCACCCGCAGGGTCACTCGCCGGTCGATCCGTCGATCAATTCGCGCAGAAGATCCGCGTGGCCGTTGTGTCGGGCGTACTCCTCGATCATGTGGGTGAGGATCCAGCGCAGCGTCACCGGCTGGCCGCGGCGCGGCTTCTTGCCGACGGTCTCCAGCGGCAGGCCGGCGGCGGCGCTGCGGGCGGCCTCGACCTCGGCGCGCCAGACGGCGAAGTCGGCCGCGACGTCGGCGGTGTCGACGTCGTCGAAGTCGCCGTCCTCGTTCTCCTTGGTCCAGAAGTGCCCCTCGGCGTTCTCCTGGCCGAGCAGGACGGACTGGAACCAGTACTGCTCCACCTCGGCCATGTGCCGGACCAGGCCCAGCAGCGAGAGGTTGGACGGCGGGACGGAGCGCAGCCGCAGCTGGTCGTCCGTCAGGCCCTCGGTCTTCAGCGCGAGGGTGTGGCGGTGGTAGTCGAGGAAGGCGTGCAGGGTGGCGGCCTCGTCGGCCGTCATCGGCGGGTCCACCCGCGGGTCCGGTGCAGTCATGCGCGCCATCCTGGCCTCCGGCGGCGCACCGGCGCGAACGATTTTGTCCTGGTGGGCCGGGCCGAGGGGGCGGAGCGGACGGACGGGCCGGGTTCAGCCGGCCGTCGCCCGGCGGCGGGTCCGGGCCGCCCGCCAGAGGCCCACCACGCTGCCCAGCACCAGCAGCGCGATCACCCCCGCCGACAGCAGGAAGGCCGCCGAGCCCGGCCGGCCCGCGCTGGCCGCCGCCGTGACGTACACCGCGGTGGTCGGCACCACGCCGATCGCGGTGGCGAGCACGAAGGGCAGGAAGCGGACCCCGGAGAAGGCCGCGCCGTAGTTGGCCGCCTGGAACGGCATGCCGGGCAGCAGCCGCAGCACCAGCACGCTGCGGAAGCCCTGTTCGGTGAACCGCCGGTCCAGCGCCCCGAGCACCTTCCCGCGCAGGTACGGGCGGAGCGCCTCGCGGCCGAGGCCCCGGCCGAGCACGAAGGCCAGGGCGGCGCCGACCGTGGTGCCGAGCACCGCCAGCAGCACGCCCTGCTGGATGCCGAGCAGCAGCCCGGCCGCGGCGTTCAGGGCCGGCCGGGGCACGAAGGCGAGCGTCCCCACCGCGTAGACCAGGGCGAACAGCGGACCGAACCAGTAGCCCGGCATCCGGTCCGCCAGCCCGCCGGACAGCAGCTCCGTCGGGCTCCACAACAGGAGCGAGCCGGCCGCCGCCGCGAGCACCGCGACCAGCAGGGCGAACCGCCACCACGGGGAACGCGGCGCGACGGCGGGCACCTGCGGTGCGAGGGGCGGGACGGGAACGGCATCGGGCTCGAACACCGCCCGAGCCTAACCGGTCCCTGGCCCCGGCCCCGCCGCCGTCCACGCCCCGGTCCAAGGCCTGGGGCGGGGGCCGGGATCCGGGTTCAGCGCGGCCGGGCGAGGAAGCCCAGCAGGCGCTGCCACGCGTCCCGGGCCGCGTCGGCGTGGTCGACCGCGGCGAGCTCGAAGAAGTTGTGCGGCGCCCCCGGATAGGTGACGAAGGTGTGCGGGCAGCCGGCCGCGGTGAGCGCGGCGTCGAAGGCCTCGACGGCGGCGGCCGGGATGTGCTCGTCCGCGCCGCCCCAGAGGGCGAGGACCGGGGCGGTCAGCTCCGCCGCGAGCTGGGTCGGCCCGGGAGCGCCGTGGAGGGTGTCCGGGTAGCCGTAGAAGCCGACCGCGCCGGCCAGGCCGAAGCGCGGCGCGGCGGTCCGGAAGGCCTGCCGGCCGCCGAAGCAGAAGCCGAGCGCGACCACCTCGGCGGGCCCGGCGGCGCGCAGCCGTTCCAGCGCGGCGGTGATGTCGGCGTCCAATCCCTCGGGGGTGAGCGCGAGCAGGTGGGGGAGCAGGTCCGGCAGTTCGCCGAATTCCGCCGGGCGCTTTTCCGGGAAGGCTCCGGCGGTGCGGCCGTAATAGTCGAGGACGAGCGCCGGGTGGCCCTGTTCGGCGAGCCGGGCGGCGGTCTGCCGGTAGAACGGGGAAAGGCCCCTGTTGTCCGGCAGGACGAGTACGCCGACTCCGGTGGCGACCTCCGGGCGGGCCAGGAAGGCGCCGAACCGGGTGCCGTCGGCCGAGGTCAGGGTCAGTGGGGCGGCCTCGGCCGGCGGCCACGGGGCGGGACCGGGGGCGGGCGGGGCGGCGTCCGGGTCGTAGCACACGGGGAATCCCTCTCGCGGAGCACGAAAACCGCCGGACGCGGCGCGCCCGGCGGTTCGAGACTTTAGCGGGGAATTCCCTCAGGAATTCACCATCATATCGTGGAGAGATCTTTTCCGGAAGGCTTTTCCGGTGACGTTGCGGTCACGTTTCCGTCGCCGGAATTCCGTTCGGCCAGCCGCAGCGCCCCGGCGCTCAGCAGCAGGGCGAAGGCGAGCGCGGTGACGAGTCCGAAGGAGACGGTCAGCGAGGTGGCCTGGGCGAGGGCGCCGATGACCGCGGGGGCGATCAGGCCGGAGGTGTAGGTGACGGTGGCGACGCCCGCGATGGCCTGGCTGGGGTTGCTGCCGATCCGGCCGGCCGCGGCGAAGGCGAGCGGGACGATCACCGCGATGCCGATGCCGAGGAGGGCGAACCCGGGGATGGCCAGCGCCGGGCTGTCGGCGGCGACCACCAGCAGGCCGCCGACGGTGGCCACGGCGCCGCCGACGCGGGTGGTGCGGACGGCGCCGAGCCGGCGGATCGCCGCGTCCCCGGCGAGCCGGCTGACCGCCATGGTGAGCGAGAAGGCGGTGTACGAGGCGGCGGCGACGGTGGCCGAGGCGCCGGTGACGTCCCGCAGGTAGACGCCGCTCCAGTCCATCGAGGCGCCCTCGGCGAAGACCGCGCAGAAGCCGACCAGCCCGATCACCAGCGAGCTGCGCGGCGGCAGCGCGAACCGCGGCGGCTCCTCCGCGCCCTCGTGCGCCCGGATGTCGGGCAGGCCGCGGCAGACCGGCTGGGCGAGGGCGAGCAGGACCAGCGCGGTGACGGCCAGCTGGAGCCGGGCGTCGAGGTCCAGGTGGGCGGCGAGGATGCCGAAGGCGGAGGCCAGCAGGCCGCCCGCGCTCCACATCCCGTGCAGTCCGGACATGATCGAGCGGCCGAGCCGCTCCTCGATCTCCACGCCCTGGGCGTTCATCGCGACGTCCGCCATCCCGGCCGCGGCGCCGTACACCAGCAGGGCCGCGCACAGCACCGGCAGGGAGGGGGCGAGCGCGGGCAGGGCGAGGGCCAGGCACCAGAGCGAGATCAGCCCGCGCACCGCGGCCCGGCCGCCGTAGCGGTGCACGAAGCGGCCGGCCAGCGGCATGGCGAGGGAGGAGCCGATGGCGGGCATGACCAGGGCCAGGCCGAGCTGGCCGGTGGAGAGGTCGAGGCGGTCCTGGAGCCACGGGATGCGGGTGACGAAGCTGCCGCTGACGGCCCCGTGCACGCAGAAGACCAGGGCGATGCCGGCCCGGGCCCGGCGGGGTGCGCTCAGCGGTTCCGGCGGTGGCGGTGGTGGCGCGGTGGTCCCGTTCATGGGGTGTTCCCTCCCGGTCGCGCGGTGTGGGGCGCGACAGTGCCCTGTGACGGTCGATAAACTATCAGGAAGGGACCCTGATAGAAACACTCTGGAAGGATGATCCGCCATGACCATCGCGCGTACGGCCACGCCGAGCACCGCCCGGGCGATCAACGACCGGCTGGCACTCAACCTCCTGCTCGAACAGGGCCCGCTGACCGCGACCGAGCTGCGCGGCCTCACCGGCCTGTCCCGGCCGACCGTCGCCGACCTGCTCGAACGGCTCCAGCGCACCGGCCTGGTGGCCGTCGTCGGCGAGCGCGGGGAACAGCGGCGCGGCCCCAACGCCCGGCTCTACGCGCTGGTCGCCTCCCGGGCCCACCTCGCCGCCTTCGACGTCCGCTCCGGCGGCGTCAGCCTGGTCGTCGCCGACCTGGCCGGGCGCAGCCTGGCCACCGCCGAGGTCCCGGTCGAGGGGGACGGCGGGCCGGACACCGCCGGGGAGATCGTCGCCACCCTGCTGGAGACCGCGCGCGGCGCCGGCGTCGACCGGCTGCACACCGTCGCGGTCGGCGCCCCCGGGCTGGTCGACCCGGCCACCGGGCGGCTGCAGAGCACCGGCAAGCTCCCCGCCTGGCACGCCGAACTCCTCGCCGCGCTGCGGGAGCTGCCAGGCACCGAGGTGATCCTGGAGAACGAGGTCAACCTGGCCGGGCGGGCCGAGTACCGGGTCGGCGCCGCGCGCGACCGCGACACCTTCGTCCTGCTCTGGCTGGGCCACAGCGTCGGCGCCGCCGTGATCCTGGACGGGCGGCTGCGCCGGGGCTTCTCCGGCGGCACCGGCGAGATCTGCTTCCTGCCCGTCCCCGGCACCGTCGGCCTGCCCAGCGCCGACAGCTGCGAGGGCGGCTTCCACGGCCTGGTCGGCAGCGCCGCGATCTGCGCGCTGGCCCGCGCCCACGGGCTGCCCGCCGACCCGGCCGGGGACGCCCCCGCCGCCGAGGCCGCCGTCCGGGCCGCCCTCGCGGCCGGCGAGGCGGGCGGGGGCTTCCTGGACGAGCTGGCCGAGCGGATCGCGATCGGCGCGGCGAGCGTCTGCGTGGTGCTGGACCCCGGCTGCGTGGTGCTCGGCGGCGAGATAGGCCGGGCCGGCGGGCCGGAGCTGGCCGGCCGGGTCGAGCGGCGGCTGGCGCTGCTCTCCCCGCTGAGCACCGAGGTGCGGGCCGGTACGGCGGGCGGCGGCGCGGTGCTCGCCGGGGCGGTGCTCACCGCCGGGGACGCGGCACGGCGCGACCTCTTCGGCGAGCCATAAGGTATGCCGTGGGGCGGCCCTCACATGATCGTCCGTACCGCCGGTACGGCAGGATGGCGCGGGGCGCCCGCCCCGAGAACCCGAACCACCGTCAGGAGGCGCACATGGGCCAGCCCGAGGTGCCGGCCAACCCGTACCGCATCGGCGAGGCCGCGGCGCTGCTCGGCGTCAGCGCCGACACCATGCGGCGCTGGGTGGACGCCGGGCGGGTCGCCGCCGCGCGGGACGAGCACGGGCACCGGATCATCCCGGGGGCCGAACTCGCCGCCTTCGCACGGGAGTTGGCCCGGCCGGAGAACGCCGAGGCGGAGGGCCGGCCGTCCTCGGCGCGCAACCGCTTCCCGGGGATCGTCACCGACGTGGTGCTGGGCGACGTGGCCGCGCAGGTGGAGATCCAGGCCGGGCCGTTCCGGGTGGTGTCCCTGATCAGCCGGGACTCGGCGGTGGAGCTCAACCTGGTCCCCGGTGCGCCCGCCACGGCGGTCATCAAATCCACCAATGTGATGATCGAACGCCGCTAGCCGGGCCGGTGGATCCCCGCGGATCCCTCCGCAGCCCCCTGCAACCCCCTTCGTACGAGTCCCGGAACGAACCGAGAGGCGCCCGGATGCCACCCCCGCACCTGCCGACCACCCAGAGCGCCGTGCTCGCGATCGAGGCCGTGGCCGCCCGGCACGGCCGCACCGTCCGCGCCCAGCACGACATCGGCCGCGACCGGACCTTCGCCGGGCTGGTCGGCCCGGACGGTCCGGGCGGCTCGGGCGGTTCGCTCGGGGAGCTGGACGCCATCGCGCACGAGGCGCTGCTGGAGTTCGACGGCCGCCCCGCCGTCACCGTCCGGCTGTTCACCCACGACGAGGTCGCCGTGACCGTCGAGGGCATCGCCTTCGACGTCGACCGCGACCGCGTCCCCGGCTTCCTGAACGCCGTCTGGTCCGACCTGGTGCACGTCAAGGCGCGCACCTTCCCGCCGTCCACCACGCTGATCGTCACCGTCCCCGGGGAGCCGAGCCACCGCGAGGACATCGGCGTCCACAGCCTCACCCCCTGGCTCTCGGGAAGGATCCGATGAACGCCGCCGCCAAGCCGCTCGCCGCCGGAACGCTCGCCGCCAAGCCGCTGGCCGTCGCCCACCGGGGCGACCCGTACCGGTTCCGCGAGAACACCCTGCCCTCCGTCGAGTCCGCGCTCGCCGCCGGGGCCGACGCCGTCGAGGTGGACGTCCAGCTCACCCGCGACCGGGTGCCCGTCCTGCTGCACGACCGCACCCTGGAGCGGCTCTGGGGCGACGCGCGGTCGATCGACCGGGTCACCGCCGACCAGCTGGAGGAGCTGGGGCAGGGCCCGCTCGTCGTCCCCACCCTGGCCGAGGCGGTCAAGGCGGTGACGGCCGTCGAGGGCCGCCGGCTGCTGATCGACCTGGACGACGCGGGCCCGGCCGCCGCCGCCTGGTCGGTCGTCACCGGGCTCGGTGCCGAGGCGGCGGTCGCCTTCTGCGGCCCCACCACCGCCATGCTCGCGGTGCGCGAACTGAGCCCGGACGCCGAGATCGCGCTCACCTGGAAGCAGCCCCGGATGCCGGTGCGCGCCCTGCTGGACGACCTGCGCCCGCGCTACCTCAACCCGCCGTTCGGCCTGGTCACCCCCGAGTTCACGGCCGCCGCGGCGGAGCGGGGGCTCGCCGTCTCCACCTGGACCGCCGACCTGCGCCGCACCATGCGCCGGCTGCGCGACACCGGGGTCGCGTCCATCACCTCCAACCGGATCGGCGTCCTGCGCTCGGTGCTGGACGGCCGCGGCTGACCGGAGCGGTGCTCGGCCGGAGGGCGCCCGGGTCGCCCGTTCGGGTGCTCCCGGCCGATCCGCCGCGCGGCCCGTCGGAACCTCTGCTGAGCTGGGGCGGTTCGGAATCGTCGACGACCCCCGGCGGAGGTGGCCGTGTCCGTGGAGCGCGCGCCCGGCGAGCAGCGGCAGCCGGACGACCGCAGGCCGTACCTGATGCTGCCGCCCGGGCTGCGGCAGGCGGCGGCCTGGTCGGTGGCGGTGATCCTGCTGATCGCCGTCGCCTCGCTGGTGGTCTTCGCGCTGGTCGAACTGCGGGCCGCGACCGTGCCGTTCGTCCTGGCGCTGCTCGGGGCCTCGCTGCTCTACCCGGTGGTGCCGTGGCTGGTGGGCCGGGGCGTGAGCCGGAGCCTGGCGGCCGGGCTGACCTGCGTGGTGCTGGTGGTCGCGGTCAGCGGGGTGATCGCGCTGCTGGTCAACTCGCTGGTGCACAGCGCCCCGCAGATCGCCTCCTCGCTCCAGGAGGCCGGGCAGCGGCTGGCCGACTGGCTGGGCCCGCTGGGGGCGAAGATCCGGCACGGCCTGGACAACGCCAAGGGCGAGACCAACTCGCTGGTCTCCACCCTCACCAACGGCGTGCTCTCCGGGCTCGGCCTGCTCACCCAGCTGATCACGGGCGGGGTGCTGGCGCTGGCCCTGGTGTTCTTCTTCCTCCGGGACGGCCACCGCACCGGCGACGCCATCCGCTCCTACCTGCCCGAGCGCAGCGCCACGACGGTGATCGCCTGCGCGGAGCGGGCCTTCGACGCGATGGCCGGGTTCATGCGGGGCACCACCCTGATCGCGCTGATCGACGCGGGCTTCATCACCATCGGCCTGATCGCCCTCGGGGTGCCGGGCGCGCCCGGGCTCGGCGCGCTGGTCTTCATGGGCGCCTACATCCCCTTCGTCGGGGCCTTCCTGTCCGGCACGGTGGCCGTGCTGGTGGCGCTCGCCGACGGCGGGCTCGGTACGGCGCTCTGGGCGCTGGGCGTGGTGCTCGCGGTGCAGATGATCGAGGGCAACGTCCTCCAGCCGGTCATCCAGAGCCGGACGGTGGAGCTGCATCCGGCCACCATCATGGTCGCCGTGGTGGCCGGCTCGGGCATCGCCGGGATCATCGGCGCCCTGCTCGCGGTGCCGGTCTGCGCCGCCGTGATGGGCGTCATCTCGGTGCTGCGGGGGGACCCGGACGCGCGGGAGAAGTCGGTTGCCGGGCCGTGACCCGTTGTGCGAGCATCGCTAATGCGATTTGAGTCGCGATAGTGATGCGGAGGGGTTGCATGGAACTGTTCGAGGTGGCCGAGGCGGGGGCCGGGCCGTACGGGGTGGCCGTGGGGCCCGACAGCGGCGTGTGGTTCACCCTGGTGCACACCGGGGAGATCGGGCGGCTGGCCGCGGACGGGACGGTCGAGCGCTTCGGCCTCGGCGCGCCGGAGTGCGGGCCCGCGGTGATCACCGCGGGGCCGGACGGGGCGCTCTGGTTCAGCCGGATGCGGGACCACCGGATCGGTCGGATCACGGTGGACGGGACGGCGACGTCCTACGCGCTGCCGACGGAGGAGGCCGGGCCGTACGGGATCGCCGCCGGGCCCGACGGGGCGCTCTGGTTCACCGAGCTGAACGCCGGCCGGATCGGGCGGATCACCGTGGCGGGTGAGGTCACGGAGTTCCCGCTGCCGCTCGCCGGGGCCTTCCCGTCGCTGATCACGGCCGGGCCGGACGGGGCGCTGTGGTGCACGCTCAACCAGGCCGACGCCGTCGCCCGGATCACCGTGGACGGCCGGGTGACCGTCCACGGGCTGCCCACCGGGGGCACCGCGCCGGTCGGCATCACCGCAGGGACGGACGGCGCGCTCTGGTACGTCGGCATCGGCGGCGGGCTGGTCGGGCGGATCACCGTGGACGGAGAGGTGACCGAGTACCCGCTGGCCGACCGCGCGGCCCGCCCGCACGCGATCGCGGCCGGGCCGGACGGCCGGCTCTGGTTCACCGAGTGGGGCGCCGGCCGGATCGGGGTGCTCGGCCCGGACGGGCGGCTCGGCGGCCACCCCCTCCCGGGCGGGGGCGCCGAGCCGCACGGCATCGCCGTCGCCCCGGACGGCACGGTGTACGCGGCGCTGGAGCGCGGGCAGCTCGCCCGGCTGGGCGGCGTGCCCGGTCAGGGCTGACGGCGCAGCAGCTCCTCCAGGTCGGCGAGCAGGCCGAGGGCGGCGGCCCGGTCGGGGGCCGGCTCCGGGGCGGGGGAGCGCTCGGCGATCACCCGCAGGGCGGCGGCGGCCTGACGGGCGAACATGGCCAGCAGGTCCAGCTCGGGCAGGCTGGCGCGGGCCTGCGGGGCCGGGTCCAGCACCTCCAGGACGCCGAGCACCCGGCTGCCGTGGGTGAGCGGGGCGGCCATCAGGGCGGTCGGGACGTACGCGGTGGACTCGGCGAAGTCCCGGTCGAAGGTGCGGTTGGCGCCCAGGTCGTCCACCACCATCGGCTCGCCCGAGGCGGCCACCCAGCCGGCGATCCCCCGGCCGGCCGGGAAGCGGCGGCCCACCAGCGACTCCTCGCCCCGGCCGGAGACGGCCTGGAAGACCAGCTCCCCGGCCGCCTCGTCGAGCAGGCACACCGAGCCGGCCTGGGCGCCGAAGATCGCCCGGGCGACGTCCACCACGGACTGGAGCAGCTCGCGGGCCAGCGGGTCGACGGCGGGGTCAGTGCTGAGGGTCATCGGGCGCCTCCGGGGTGGGGGTGGAAGGGACCTGGACGTTGGCCGCGGTGAGGTAGAGCGCGCTCTTCAGCTGGAAGGTGGTCAGCCTCGGCCGCCGGGACAGGATGCGGGCGCAGAGCCCGGCCACGTACGGGGTCGCGAAGCTGTTGCCGGTGGTGCGGATGGTGGCGCCGCCGAGCCAGGGCACCCGGACGTTCTGGCCGGGGGCGAAGAACTCCACCGGCGGCGCCGGGTTGTACAGGTGCAGCTCCGGGTCCTCCTCCTGGTGGCTGCCCACCGAGATGACCGAGGAGAAGCGCCACGGGTAGCTCTCCACCGGGGTGTTGTGGGCGGAGGCGACGATCGCGGTGCGGGCGAAGAAGGCGTCGTCGGCGATCGCGTGCAGCTGCTCCAGGAAGCGGGTCCGGGTGGTGGAGAGGCTGAGGTTGACCACGTCGAAGCCCTGCCCGACGGCCCAGCGCAGCCCGGCGATCAGCATGTCGCCGGTGCCGGTGAAGCGCTCGCCGAGGACCCGGACGCTGTAGAGCTCGCAGTCCGGGGCGGTGCGGCGGATGATGCCCGCGCAGGCGGTGCCGTGCCCGCAGGTGTCGCCGGCGCTGTCGGGGCGGACGGTCAGCTCCCGGGTGACCGGGTCCTTGACCACCGCCCAGGAGCCCTGCACCGGCCCGACCAGCGGGTGGTCGGGCTCGATCCCGGAGTCGACCACGCAGACCCGGACGCCCTTGCCGGTGCCCCCGGCGTCGGAGGCCCCGGCGTCGGTGGCGACGGCGTCGGCGAGCACCGGGAGGTCGGCGGGCCTGCGGTCGCGCAGGCTCCAGGTGAGGCCGGCCGGGCCGCTCACCGGGTGCCCCCGAGCCGCTCGGCGCGCCGAACGCCCGGCAGGTGGCCCTTGGCGGCGAACCGGTCCCGGGCGGTGGCGGCGGCCGCCGCGGCCTCGGCGGGGCGGTCGAGCAGCAGCAGGGCGTGCGCCCGGTCGAGCGCGGTCAGCGCCTGGAGCAGCAGCGACTCGGTGGCCTCGGCGGCGGACAGCGCGGCGGCGGTCAGGTCCAGCGCCGGCGCGGCCTCGCCCCGGGCGGCGGCGAGCCGGCCGCGCAGCGCGTCCAGCTCGATCGCGAGCACCGGCGGCAGCGCGGCGACGGCGTCCGCGCCGTCCAGGTGCCGGGCGGCCTGGGCCGGACGGTCGGTGTCCAGCAGGACCCGGGCGGTGGTCAGGGCGAGGCGCGGCAGCGGGGCGGCGCTGCCCTGGTGGCGGGCGATCTCGGCGGCGTCGGCGAGCAGGTCCAGCGCCTGGCCGCCCTGCCCGAGCGCGGCCGCCGCCTGGGCGGTCAGCGCGGGCAGCGCGATCATCGCCTCGGCCAGCGACAGCTCCCCGGCCAGGCCGTTGGCCTCGGCGAGCAGCAGCTCGGCCTCCTCGGGGCGGTCGCGCAGCGCCAGCAGGACGGCCAGCGGGCCGTTCAGCGCGACCCGGACGGTCCGCCGGCCGGTGCCGTGCTCGGCGAGCAGGGCGCGCAGCCGGAAGGTCGCGTTCGGGACGGGCTCGGGGCCGGCCAGCAGCGAGGCGGCCAGCGCGGCCAGCACGGCGGCCCGGTCCAGCTCGGCGTCGGTGCGGGAGACCTGGCCGAGCGCCCGGTCCAGCAGCTGCTCGGCCTCGGTGTGGCGGCCGGCCAGCAGGTGCTCCTCGGCCAGCCGCAGCCCGGCCCGGGCCTGGCCGAGGTCGTCCCCGGTGTCGGTGAACAGCGGCAGCACGGCGCGGGCGGTCGCGGCGGGCTGGTCCTGGCCGGGCGGCAGGCCGCGGGCGGCCAGCGCGAGCCGGGCGTGCGCGGCGTCCAGCGGGTCGGCGGCCGCGTCCCGCACCTGGGCGAGGACGGGCAGCGCCTCCTCGGCGCGGCCGAGCGCCAGCCGGGCCTCGCCGAGGCGGCGCAGCACCGGGCCGGTGGCGCGCTCGCCCGGGTAGTGCAGCCGCACCGCGCGCTCCAGCAGGTCGGTGGCGGCGGGCAGGTCGGCGCGGGCCAGCGCACCGGCCCCGGCGGTGCCGAGGGCGGTGGCCGCGCGGGTGCGCAGCACGTCGGTGCGGGTGTCCAGCAGGCCGAGTTCCAGTCGGTAGCGGTGGGCGCGCTCCAGGTGGCCGCCGACGGCGGCGTCCCCGGTGGAGCGGACGGCCGGCAGGTCGGCGGCGCGCTCGTGGCGCTCGGCGCGGGCCCGCTTGGACATGGACTGGTAGACCGACTCCTGGACCAGGCCGCTGCTGAACCGGTAGCCGGTGCCGGTCGGTTCGACCAGCCGCAGCTCGGCCAGCCGGGCCAGCGCGGCGTGCAGCCGCGGCGGGGTGTCGTCGACCCAGGCGGACGGGCCGGCCGGCAGGCCGTCGATCGGGCCGGTGAAGACGTCGTCCTGCGGGTCGGCGAAGGCGTCCTGGTCGCTGCCGCCGTGGGCGAGTTCGGCGAGTTCGGCGGCGGTGAAGGCGCGGCCGAGGACGGCGGCGAGGTCGAGGGTGGCGCGCTCGTCGCGCTCCAGCCCGTCGATCTGGGCGCTGAGCAACGCCCGCCCGGTGGGCGGCAGTTCGTCCGTCAGTGCGGGGCCCTCGGTCTCGGTGAGGGCGGCCAGCAGCTCCTCCAGGTGCAGCGGGTTGCCCTCGGCGCGCTCCAGCAGCCGGGTGGGCACCGCGTCCTGGTGGGCGCTCAGCTCGGTCAACTGGGCGGCCAGCAGGGCGGATTCGTCCCAGGACAGGCCGCCGACCGGCAGCGTCGGCAGCTCCGGGCGGGCGGCCGGGAGCTCGGGGCGGGTCAGGCAGAGCAGCAGCACGGGGGCCGCGCCGAGTTCGGCGGCCAGCCGCTCGACGGCGTCCAGCAGCACCGGGCCGGCCCACTGGCAGTCGTCCAGGACCAGGACGGCCGGGCGCTCGACGGTGCGGCCGCGCAGGATCGCGGCCAGCAGCTCCAGCGAGCGGCCGGCGTCGATGCCCGGCGCCGTCGCCTCGTCCAGCCGGGCCAGCGCCTCGGCGGGGGCGGCGCCCTCGGGCTCGTCCAGCAGGGTCCGGACCGCCTCGGCGAGCGGCGCCAGCACGCCCTGCCCGCCGAAGCTGCGGCAGCGGGCGGTGCCGCAGCGCGCGGTGCGCCGGCCGACCCGCTCGCGCCAGTCGCGCACCAGCCGGGTCTTGCCGATGCCCGCCTCGCCGGCCACCAGCAGCAGCTCGGCCCCCTGACCGCCCGCCATCCGGGCCAACGCGGCGTCCAGCAGGGCCAGTTCGCGCTCCCGGCCGACCAGCGGGACGTCGAAGCGGCGCAGCAGCTCCGGGTCGTCCTCGTCCAGGCCGACCAGGCGGTAGGCGGTGACCGGCTCGGCCTTGCCCTTGAGGTGCAGCGGGCCGACCTCGTCCACCTGGGCGGCCGGGCCGGCCGCGCGCAGCGTCTGCGGGCCGATCAGCACCTGGCCGGGGGCGGCCCGGGTCTGCAGCCGGGCGGCGATGTTCACGGTCTCGCCGGAGATCAGCGCCTGGCGCGCCGAGGCGTCCGAACCCGCCACCACCTGGCCGGTGTTGACACCGATCCGGACGTCCAGCCGGACGCCGAGGGTGGCGTCCAGCTCGGTGTTGAGGTCCTCCACGTCCTCCAGCATGGCGAGCGCGGCGGCCAGCGCCCGGTGGGCGTCGTCCTCGCGGATCACCGGGACGCCGAAGACGGCCATCACGGCGTCCCCGATGAACTTCTCCAGGGTGCCGCCGTGCGCCTCGATCCGGTGGTGCATCCGCTCGAAGTAGCGCAGGACCACCTCGCGCAGGGTCTCCGGGTCGAGCGCGCCGGACAGGGCGGTGGAGTCGACCAGGTCGCAGAAGACCACCGTGACCAGCTTGCGCTCCTCGGCGGCCAGGTCGAGGGCGGCGGCCCGGGGGGTGCCGCAGGAGGGGCAGAACTGGTCGTTGGTGCCGACGAGTTGGGCGCAGAGTGGGCAGGGCATGGTGGCCGTCCTTCGGTCGTCCTTCGCGGTGCGGGGCGTGCGCGGCGAAGCGGAACGGGTGTGCGCGGCGGGGCGGTTGGCGCGGCCCGGTGGTGCGGGCCGGGCGGTGGTGCGGGGCGTGCGCGGCGGGGCGGTGGTACGGGGGCGCGAGCGTTCCGGGCCAGGGTCGCGGGCGCGGCTTCGGGCCCGGTTCGGGAACGCCTGGCAGGCGGTATGGCCGCAGGTGGGACGGGGTGCGGCAGCCTCCCGGGCGGGCCCGCCCGGGGCCCGGAGGGCCGGCGCGGCCGCTCCGACCTGCGGCCATACCGGTTTCCAACCGGCCCCGAAGCCGGGCGCAGGCGGCTCGGGCCACGGTGGTCGGCAACGGCGGGCAGCCGCCCGCCGGAGCCGTAACCACCCCCGTGCGGAAGGGAGTTCGACCATGGCCGAGAACATGGAGCAGCAGAACGTCGGCGAGAGCGGCGAGGAGACCCCGGAGGTCGAGGCGCACGTCGCCAACATCCTGGACCTCCAGGCGATGAAGGTCCTGAGCGAGTCCTCGGACGGCCTCTGCTTCAGCCTGATCAGCTACGTCCACGGCGCCGAGACCACGGTCTGACCGGAGTCCGGACACCGGGCCGTGCGCGGGGGCGGACGCACCGCCGCCCCCGGCCGCCGACACCCGGTCGCCGGCCGCCGGTTCCCGGTCACTGGTTCACCGGTCACCGGCAATCGGTCACCGCAAGGCC
>NZ_JBHVEU010000167.1:0-17164 GCF_042802075.1 Kitasatospora sp. NPDC057518 | reverse complement strand
CCCCGGGGGGAACGGCCGTTCTCGTGTACGGAACCACCGTTCCTTACGGGACCTACGAGACCCCGAACGGCAGCTCCAGCTCGGCCCAGACCACCTTGCCGTCCCGGGTGAGCCGGCTGCCCCAGCGCTGGGCCAGCTCGCTGACCAGGAACATCCCGCGCCCGCCCTCGTCCTGCTCGGCGAACGGGCGCAGCTGTGGGGTCTGGCCGCCGGCGTCGGCGACCTCCAGGGTGAGCACCCGGTCGCGGAACAGCCGAAGCCGGCGCGGGGCGTCGGCGTGCAGCAGGGCGTTCGTGACCAGCTCGCTGACCAGCAGCTCGGCGTAGTCGGTGAGCGCGGCCAGGCCCCAGGCCTCCAGGGTGGCGCGGGTGAAGCGGCGGGCCCTGCCGGGCAGCCGGCCGCCGCCGGACAGCGGCAGGGTGGCGACCCGGTCGGCGGGCAGCGGCAGCACCCGGGCCATGATCATCGCGATGTCGTCCTCGGTGCCGTCGGTGACCAGCGCCGCGAGGACGGCGTCGCAGTTCTCCTCCAGGGTCCGGCCGGGGCCGGAGAGGGTGCTGGCGAGCCGGTCGATCCCGGCGTCCAGGTCCTCGCCGCGCCGCTCGACCAGGCCGTCGGTGTAGAGCGTGACCATGCCGCCCTCGGGGATGGTGAACTCGATCGACTCGAAGGCCACCCCGCCGACGCCCAGCGGCACCCCGGGCGGCACGTCCACCCGGGCGGCGGTGCCGTCGGGGGCGACCCGGACCGGCGGCAGGTGCCCGGCCGAGGCGACCTGGACGGTGCGCTCCAGCGGGTCGTACACCGCGCAGATGCAGGTGGCGAACTGGCCCTCGCCGATTCCCGAGGCGGTCTCGTCCAGCCGGGTGAGGACCTGCTCCGGCGGCATGTCGAGGGTGGCGAGGGTCCGGGCGACGGTGCGCAGCTGGCCCATCGTGGCGGCGGCCCGGATGCCGTGGCCCATCACGTCGCCGACCACCAGGGCGACTCTCCCGCAGGACAGCGGCACCACGTCGAACCAGTCGCCGCCGACCTCGCTGACCACGCTGCTGGGCAGGTAGCGGTAGGCGATCTCCAGGCCGAGGGTGCGGTGCACCTCCTGCGGCAGCAGGCTGCGCTGGAGGGTGAGGGCGGTCTCCCGCTCGCGGCGGTAGAGCCGGGCGTTGTCGAGGGCCAGCGCGGTGCGGGCGACCAGTTCCTCGGCGAGGGCGACGTCGGCGGCGGTGAACGGCTCGGGGTTGCGCATCCGGATGAACTCGGAGCCGCCGAGCACCATGCCCCGGGCGGTGATCGGCACCATCAGGTACGAGTGGATGCCCGCCGCCATCCCGGGGGCCACCCGGTCCTCGCTGGAGACCAGCCCGCGCAGCACGTCCTCGTCCACGTGGGTGCGCAGCAGCGGCTTCCCGGCGCGCAGGCACTGGGTGTAGCTGCGGTCGGGGGCGTACTCGGAGGTCTCGCCGACCACGTCCACGGCGTGCGCGAGGCCGCTCTCGTAGGACTCCCCGACGGCGACGGCGCGGAGCGTGACGTTCCGGTCGGAGGGGATCGCGGTGGGCTCGGCGCCGCGCAGCACCGGCTCCAGCAGGTCGACGGTGGCGAAGTCGGCGAACCGGGGGACGACGGCCTCGATCAGTTCCTCGGCGGTGCGCTGGAGGTCGAGGGTGGTGCCGATCCGGGCGGTCGCCTCGGCGATGGTGGCGAGCCGTTCCTGGGCCCGGGCGGCGCGGGCCTCGGCCTGGAAGCGCTCGGTGACGTCGATGATCGAGGAACAGACCCCGAAGATCCGGCCGGTGGAGTCCTCGAGCCGGAAGTAGGAGGCGGACCAGGCGCGGTCCCGCCGGGGGTCGCCGGGGACCCGGCCGTGCGAGCGGGCGTCGACGACGGGCTTGCCGGTCTTGAGCACCTGGCGCATGATCTGCTCGATCTCGGCGCTGTTGATGCCGGGCAGGACGGCGGATATCCGGCGGCCGAGGTGGGCGGCGACGGGCACCCCGTTCATCCGGGCGAGTGCCTCGTTGATCCGGATGTAGCGCAGTCCGGTGTCGTAGACGGCCATGCCGATCGGTGAGCGGCCGAAGATGCCGTCCAGGACCGCGAGGTCGGCCTCGACGGCGTGCAGGGCGCGGGTGTCGGAGGCGGTGGCGAGCAGCAGCAGGGTGCCGGCCGGGCCGGCTATCGGGTAGGTGCGGAACTCCAGCTCGACCTTGTGGCCGTCGCGGTGGCGCACCGGGAAGACGCCGGACCAGCCGCTGCCGGTCATGATCCGCTGGAAGAGGCCGAGCACCTCGGAGCGGTCGGACCCGTCGGTGAGCAGCTGGGCGGCGTAGCTGCCGACGGCCTCCTCGGCGGAGTAGCCGAGCAGGGCCTCGGCGTCCTCGCTCCAGTGCAGGATCAGTCCGTCGTCCTGGAGCAGCGCCGTCGCGAGCGGGACGAGCCGGTGGCCTTCGGGGTTCGCGCCCTCGGGACGTACCGGGGCACGGCCCGGTGCCGGGTCGGCGGCGGTCGCGTCCCACTCGTGTCCGTGCATGATCAGGCAGCACCCCGGTTCGGCTCGTGCCCGGCCGGGTGGGCCTCGCGGTCGGTGCCGGCCGGGATTCTTCTCCAGACTGCACGGACATCGGCCGCCCGGCGACCCCTTTGGTCAGGGGGCGTCCGGTCGCTCCGGGTGTACGGGCGTCATGGGCGTACCGGCCGCAGCGTACTCTCCAGAACGCCCGCCCACTGCCGGATCACGCCGGAACGTCGGTGGCTGTCGTCGGTGAGCAGGTTGGCGAGGCCCAGTCCGCGGGCGAGGTCCAGCGTGGCCTGCACGGATTCGCGCACCCCGGGGCGGCTCTCGTCGGCGTCCAGGAACTCGACGGCGGCCCGGTGGGCCTCCCGGCCGACGTGGCCCTCCAGGGCGATGATCCGCTCGCGCAGCGCCTCCTCGGTGGCGGCGGCGGTCCACAGGTGCAGGGCGGCGCGGAACAGCGGGCCGGTGTAGAGCCGCACGATCATGTCGACCACGGCCCCGGTGCGGTCGGGGCCGGCGGTCGGCAGCTCGTCCGCGTGGGCGCGGACGGCTGCCAGCCGCTCGGCGGTGACGTGCTCGACGGCCGCGGTGAAGAGGTCCTCGCGGGTCGGGAAGTGGTGCTGGGCCGCGCCCCGGGAGACCCCGGCCCGTTCGGCGACGACGGTGACGGTGGAGCCGTGCCAGCCGAGTTCGGCCAGGCAGTCCACGGCCGCCGCGAGCAGCCGGGCCCTGGTCGCTCGGCTGCGGTCCTGCTGCGGGGTGCGGGCGGCGGGGTGGCTGGTCATGGCGGCGGGCGGTTCCTGTTCCGGTCGGGGCGCGGCGGGTGCCGGTCGGGGCGCGGCGGGACGATCCTCACAGACGCGCCCCGGTCCCCGGCCGCCGGGGCGGCCCCGGCCGGTCAGCGGGCGGCGGCGCGCCCGGCCTCGCGGGCGCGCAGTTCGCGGCGCAGGATCTTGCCGGCCGCGGACTTGGGGACGGTGTCGACGAACTCCACCAGGCGGACCTTCTTGTACGGGGCGACCTGTCCGGCGACGTACCCGGTGACCTCCTCGGCGGTCAGGGTGCTGCCCGGGGCGCGGACCACGAAGGCCTTGGGGCACTCGGTGCCCTCGGCGTCCGGGACGCCGATCACGGCGGCGTCGGTGATCTGCGGGTGGCCGAGCAGGACGGCCTCCAGTTCGGCGGGGGCGACCTGGTAGCCCTTGTACTTGATCAGCTCCTTGACCCGGTCGACGATGTACAGGTAGCCGCGCTCGTCCACGAAGCCGACGTCGCCGGTGTGCAGCCAGCCCTCGGCGTCGACCACCGCGGCGGTCTCGGAGGGGCGGCCGAAGTAGCCCTTCATCACCTGCGGGCCGCGGATCAGCAGCTCGCCGGGCTCGCCGGGCCCGAGGTCGCCGTCGGAGCCGTCCAGGGCGGTGATCCGCAGCTCGGTGGAGGGGACCATCCGGCCGACCGAGCCGGGCGAGGGGTCGCCCTCGCGCGGGGAGACGACGTGGGTGACCGGGGAGAGCTCGGTCATGCCGTAGCCCTGGAGCAGGTGCGGCAGGCCCAGGCGCCGGGCGCAGGCGTCGGCGAGTTCGTGGTCGAGCGGGGCGGCGGCGCACAGCAGGTACTCGACCGAGGAGAGGTCGTACTGCTCGACGACGGGGTGCCGGGCCAGCGCGAGGGCGATCGGCGGGGCCACCACCAGGGCCTGCACCCGGTGCTCCTGGACGGTGCGGCAGAACTGCTCCAGGTCGAAGCGGGGCAGCACGACCACGGTGGCGCCGCAGCGCAGCGGCTGGTTGAGCAGCGCGGCCAGTCCGTAGATGTGGAAGAACGGCAGGACGGCGAGCACCCGTTCGCCCTCGGCGGGGCGGTAGAGGGCGTCGCACTGGGAGAGGTTGGTGGCGATCGAGCGGTGGGTGAGCATCACGCCCTTGGGCAGGCCGGTGGTGCCGCTGGAGTAGGGCAGCACGGCGATGTCCTCGCCCGGGTCGATGGCGACCTCGGGGGCGGGGCCGGTGGCGGCCAGCAGGTCGGCGAGCGAGCGGTGGCCCTCGGCGCCGTCCAGGACGACGGTCTCGGCCAGCGGGCGGCCCTGTTCGGCGAGGAGTTCGGCGGCCGCACGGGCGGTCGGCAGGAAGCGGGAGACGGTGACGAGCCAGCGGGCGCCGCTGTCGCGCAGCTGGCCGGCGAGGTCGGCGGGGGTGGCGAAGGACGAGACGGTGGTGACGGTGGCGCCGGCCCTGGTCGCGCCGTAGTAGGCCATCGGGTAGGCGGTCGAGTTGGGGCTGAAGAGGGCGACGACGTCGCCGCGGCGGACGCCTGTCTCGGCCAGTCCGGCGGCCACCCGCTCGACGGCGTCGGCGAGTTGGGCGTAGCTGGTGGTCTCGCCGGTGACGCCGTCGATCAGGGCCGGGCGGTCGCCGTACTTCGCCGCGGCGCCGAGCACCGCCTCGTGGATCGGCAGGTCGACCACGGCAACGTCGGGGAACTCGCTTCGGAACACCAAGGTGGGCCTCCAGTATGGAAGTTGACGTAGCAACAAAACCGGCTAGCAGTTCCGTGCGGGGCGCGTTCAGGAGCATACGGACAGTAGGGGGCCTGGCTCGGCCATTGTGGGGAACCCGTAATGGACCATCCGTGGCACGGTCGCTCCCGGGGGGCGCCCGACCGGAGGGCGCGCACCACGGCCGCCCGCCTCCGGGAGCGGCCCCGCCCCCGGAACTCCCCGCTGTGGGGCCCCTGTCCGGCCCCGTCCCGCTCCTGCCGCTCCGGCCGCGCCCGGTGGCGGGGGCTACGTCAAGGCCTGCGCCGGCACCACCCTGGCGGGCGACACCGAACGGGTGGCCGACCGGGGTGGCGTGTGCGGCGGCGGCTGCTCAGGACCACCGGCGGCGGCCGCTCAGTACGACTTCGGCAGCCCGAGGGTGTGCTGGGCGACGTAGTTGAGCACCATCTCGCGGCTGACCGGGGCGACCCGGCCGACCCGGGTGGCGGTCAGCAGCGCGCCCAGCCCGTACTCCTGGGTCAGGCCGTTGCCGCCGAGGGTCTGCACCGCCTGGTCCACCGTCCGGGCGGCGGCCTCCCCCGCCGCGTACTTGGCCATGTTGGCGGCCTCCCCGGCGGCGAGGTCCTCGCCCGCGTCGTAGAGCAGCCCGGCCTTCTGGGTCATCAGCCGGGCCAGTTCGATCTCCACCGCGCACTGGGCCAGCGGGTGGGCCAGGCCCTGGTGGGCGCCGATCGGGGTGGACCAGACGGTGCGGGTCTTCGCGTACTCGACGGCCTTGCCGAGGGCCTGGCGGGCGAGGCCGAGCGAGAAGGCTGCGGTGAGGACGCGCTCGGGGTTGAGACCGGCGAACAGCTGGAGCAGACCCGCGTTCTCGTCGCCGACCAGGGCGTCGGCGGGCAGCCGGACGTCGTCCAGGAAGACCTGGAACTGCTTCTCCGGGGCGACGAGTTCCATCGGGATCGCCCGGTACTCGAAGCCGGGGGTGTCGCGCGGGACGACGAACAGGCAGGGCTTCAGCTTCCCCGTCCGTGCGTCCTCGGTGCGGGCCACGAACAGCACCGCGTCGGAGTGGTCGATGCCGGAGACGAAGACCTTGCGGCCGGTCAGCAGCCAGTCCTCGCCGTCCCGGCGGGCGACGGTGGATATCCGGTGCGAGTTCGAGCCGGCGTCCGGTTCGGTGATGCCGAAGGCCATCCTGCGGCTGCCGTCGGCCAGGCCGGGCAGCCAGCGCCGCTGCTGCTCCGGGGTGCCGTAGCGGGCGATCACGGTGCCGCAGATCGCCGGGGAGACGATCAGCATCAGCAGCGGGCAGCCGGCGGCGCCGAGCTCCTCCAGGACGATGGCGAGGTCGGTGATGCCGCCGCCCCCGCCGCCGTACTCGGCGGGCAGGTTGACGCCGAGGTAGCCGGCCTTGCCGGCCTCCGCCCACAGTTCGTCGGCGGGCTCGCCGGCCCGGGCCTTGGCGAGGTAGTAGGCGGAGCCGTAGCGGCGGCCGAGGTCGCCGACGGCCCGGCGCAGGGTCTGGCGTTCGGGGGTCTCCAGGAGCTGACTGCCGATGGACATGCGGGGTCCTTCCTCAGGCTTCGGTGGGCCGGACGACGGCCAGCAGGGTGCCGGTTTCGACCTGCCGGCCGGGGGTGGCGCGCAGTTCGACGAGGGTGCCGTCGACCGGGGCGACGACGCGGTGCTCCATCTTCATCGCCTCCAGCACCAGCAGCGGCCGGCCGGCGGCGACGGTGTCCCCGACGGCGGCGGCGACCCGGACGACGGTGCCGGGCATCGGGGCGAGCAGCGCGCCGGGGTCGGTGCGGACGACGGGTTCGGGGAAGCGCGGCAGGGCGGTGAGCGCGGTGCCGCCGGCCGGGGTGTCGACGTGCACCCGGTCGCCGTACCGGGCGACGCGGTAGGTGCGGCGCAGCCCGCCCTCGGACAGCACGACCCGGTCCGGCGCGGCCTCGACGAGCTCGACGTCCGGGTCGTCCTCGGCCAGCAGGCCGGTGCGGGTGTGCCGGTAGCGGACGGCCGCCTCGGTGCCGTCCTCGGCCCGGTAGCGCTTGAGCTGCGGCTGGGAGGGCAGGTTGCGCCAGCCGGAGGGCAGCGCGCCGCGGCGGCCGGCGGCGTCGGCGAGGGCGGCGGCCAGGGCGGCGCGGTCGACGTCCTTGGTGTCCGGGGCGGTGAGGTCGGCGGCGTGCTCGGCCAGGAAGCCGGTGTGCAGGTCCGCGGCCAGGAAGGCCGGGTGGCGCAGCGCCCGGACCAGCAGCTCCCGGTTGGTGGCCGGGCCGTGGACGCGGGCGCGGGCGAGCGCGTCGGCGAGCCGGCGGGCGGCGGCCGCGCGGGTGGGCCCCCAGGCGATCACCTTGGCGAGCATCGCGTCGTAGTGCGGGGTGATCTCGCTGCCGGACTCCACGCCGGAGTCCAGCCGGAGGCCGGTGCCGGAGCCCGCTTCGACGCAGGTGAACTCCTGGTACGGGAGCGTCAGTTCGAACCGGTGCAGGGTGCCGGTGGCCGGCTGCCAGTCCTTGGCCGGGTCCTCGGCGTAGAGCCGGGCCTCGATCGCGTGGCCGCCGGGGGCCGGGGGGTCGGGCGGCAGCTCGGCGCCCTCGGCGACGGCGAGTTGCAGGGCCACCAGGTCCAGGCCGGTGACGGCCTCGGTGACCGGGTGTTCGACCTGGAGGCGGGTGTTCATCTCCAGGAAGAAGAACCGGCCGTCCCCGGCGAGCAGGAACTCGGCGGTGCCGGCGCCCGTGTAGCCGATCGCCCGGGCCGCGGCGCGGGCCGCCGCGTGCAGCTCGGCGCGGACCTCCGGCGGCAGGCCGGGGGCCGGGGCCTCCTCGATCACCTTCTGGTGCCGCCGCTGCAGCGAGCAGTCCCGGTCGCCGACCGCCCAGACGGTGCCGTGGGCGTCGGCCAGCAGCTGAACCTCGACGTGCCGCCCGGCGGGCAGGTAGCGCTCGCAGAACACCTCGTCCGAGCCGAAGGCCTTGGCCGCCTCCGCGCGGGCGGCGGCGAGTTCGCCGGGGAGGTCGGCCAGGCTCCGGACGACCCGCATGCCGCGCCCGCCGCCGCCCGCCGCGGCCTTGACCAGCAGCGGCAGGTCGGCCTCGGCGGGCTCGGTGAGCGCGCCCAGCACCGGCACCCCGGCCTCGGCCATCAGCCGTTTGGCGGCGGTCTTGGAGCCCATCGCGGCGATCGCGGCGGGCGGCGGGCCGATCCAGGCCAGGCCCGCGTCCAGCACGGCCCGCGCGAAGTCGGCGTTCTCGGAGAGGAATCCGTACCCGGGGTGGACGGCGTCGGCCCCGGCGGCGAGCGCGGCCCGGACGAGCAGGTCGGCGCGCAGGTAGGTGTCCGCGGGCGCGGCGCCGGGCAGCCGGACGGCGGCGTCGGCCTCGCGCACGTGCGGGGCGCCGGCGTCCGGGTCGGAGTGGACGGCGGTGGTCGCGATGCCGAGTTCCCGGCAGGTCCGGAAGACCCGGCGGGCGATCTCGCCCCGGTTGGCGACCAGCAGGTTGGTGATCATCGTCTGGGGTCCCTCACATCCGGAAGACGCCGTAGCCACGCGCGCCCTCGACCGGGGCGTTGTGGATCGCGGACAGGCAGAGGCCGAGCACCGTACGGGTGTCACGCGGGTCGATGACGCCGTCGTCGTAGAGCCGGCCGGACAGGAACACCGGCAGGGACTCGGCCTCGATCTGCTGCTCGACCATCGCCCGGATCGCCGCGTCCGCGTCCTCGTCGTACGGCCGGCCCTTCGCCGCGGCCGACTGCCGGGCGACGATCGACAGCACCCCGGCGAGCTGCTGCGGGCCCATCACGGCGGACTTGGCGCTCGGCCAGGAGAAGAGGAAGCGCGGTTCGTACGCCCGGCCGCACATGCCGTAGTGGCCGGCCCCGTAGGAGGCGCCCATCAGCACGGACAGGTGCGGGACGGTGGAGTTGGCGACGGCGTTGATCATCATCGCGCCGTGCTTGATGATGCCGCCCTGCTCGTAGTCCTTGCCGACCATGTAGCCGGTGGTGTTGTGCAGGAACAGCAGCGGGGTGTTCCGCCGGTTCGCCAGCTGGATGAACTGGGCGGCCTTCTGGGACTCCTGGCTGAACAGCACGCCCTGGGCGTTGGCCAGGACGCCGACCGGATAGCCGTGCAGGCGCGCCCAGCCGGTGGCCAGGCTGGTGCCGTAGAGCGGCTTGAACTCGTCGAAGTCGGAGCCGTCGACGATCCGGGCGATCACCTCGCGCGGGTCGAAGGGCACCTTGAGGTCGCCCGGGACGATGCCCAGCAGCTCCTCCTCGTCGTACCTGGGCGGCTCGGCGCTCCGGTCCGGGCCGGGGCCGGGCTTGCGGTGGTCGAGCCGGGCGACGATCCGGCGGGCGATCCGCAGCGCGTCCGCCTCGTCCGCCGCGACGTGGTCGGCCAGCCCGGAGACCCGGGCGTGCATCTCGGCGCCGCCGAGCGACTCGTCGTCGGCCTCCTCGCCGGTGGCCATCCGCACCAGCGGCGGGCCGCCGAGGAAGACCTTGGCGCGCTCCTTGACCAGCACGGTGTGGTCGGACATGCCGGGCACGTAGGCGCCGCCGGCCGTCGAGTTGCCGAACACCACGGCCACGGTGGGGACTCCGGCGGCGGAGAGCCGGGTGAGGTCGCGGAACAGGGCGCCGCCGGGGATGAAGATCTCCTTCTGGCTGGGCAGGTCGGCGCCGCCGGACTCGACCAGGTTGACCAGCGGGAGGCGGTTCTCCAGCGCGATCTCGTTGGCCCGCAGGGCCTTGCGCAGGGTCCAGGGGTTGCTGGCGCCGCCGCGCACCGTCGGGTCGTTGGCGGTGATCACGCACTCGACGCCCTCGACCACCCCGATGCCGGTGACCAGGGCCGCGCCCACCGGGTAGTCGCTCCCCCAGGCGGCCAGCGGGGACAGCTCCAGGAACGGGGAGTCCGGGTCGACCAGCAGCTCGATCCGCTCGCGGGCCAGCAGCTTGCCGCGCCCGCGGTGGCGCTCCACGTACCGGGGGCCGCCGCCCGCCAGCGCCTTGGCGTGCTCGGCGTCGAGCTCGGCGAGCTTGGCGACCATCGCGGCGCGGTGCCCGGCGTACTCGGGCCCGGCCGGGTCGACGCGGGTGGGCAGGACGGTCACAGCAGGACCTCCGGGATGTCGAGGTGGCGGGCGCGCAGCCACTCCCCGAGGGCCTTGGCCTGCGGGTCGAAGCGGTGCCGGGCGGCGACGCCCTCGCCGAGCAGGCCGGTGAGGGTGAAGTTGACCGCCCGCAGGTTCGGCAGCAGGTGCCTGGCGACGGGCAACTCCTCGGTCTCGGGCAGGAGTTCGCGCAGCTTCTCCACGGTGAGGACGTGCGCCAGCCAGCGCCAGCCGTCCTCCGAGCGGGCCCAGACGCCGAGGTTGGCGTCCCCGCCCTTGTCGCCGCTGCGGGCGCCGGCCACCAGGCCGAGCGGGGCCCGCCGGGTCGGGCCCTCGGGGAGCGGTTCGGGCAACTCGGCTTCGGGCCGGTCGGGTTGGGCCGCGTGGCCGGTGACGGGCGCCGGCGGTACGCCGATCCGGCGGCCGTCCGGCAGGACGGCGGTGTGCTCGACGGCCTTCGGGTCGACGGACACGGCGCTGAACACCCCGTACGGCGTGCCCGGTCCGGGCGGGGCGGTGAGGTGGAAGCCCGGGTACCCGGACAGCCCCGATTCGACCGCGGCCTTGCCTAGTTGGCGCCCGACCTTGGCCGGGTCCTGGTCCCGGGCGGTCAGCCGCAGCAGCGCGGAGGCGGTCTCCTCGGTGGCGGCGTCCGGGTGGTCGGTGCGGACGAGGGTCCAGCGCAGCTCGGCGGGACGGGCGGCGGGCGGCAGCGCGTCGGCGAACTGCCGCCGCACCAGGGCGGCCTTGGCCTCGATGTCCAGGCCGGTGAGGACGTACACCACCTCGTTGAGGTGGCCGCCGAGCCGGTTGAGGCCCGCCTTCAGGGTGGGCGGCGGGGCCTCGCCGCGCACGCCGTCGATCCGGACCCGGTCCGGCCCCTCCTCGGTGAGCCGCACGGTGTCCAGCCGGGCCGTGACGTCCGGGCCGAGGTAGCGCGGTCCGCCGGTCTCGTACAGGAGTTGGGCGGTGACGGTGCCGGTGGTGACGGCGCCGCCGGTGCCCGGGTGCTTGGTGATCACGCTGGAGCCGTCGGCGCGCAGTTCGGCCAGCGGGAAGCCGGGGCGGGTCACGTCGTGCTCGTGGAAGAAGGCGTAGTTGCCGCCGGTCGCCTGGGCGCCGCACTCCAGGACGTGCCCGGCCACCACGGCGCCGGCCAGGGCGTCCAGGTCCTCCGGGGTCCAGCCGAAGCGGGCGATCCCGGGGCCGACGACCAGCGCCGCGTCCGTCACCCGGCCGGTCACCACCACGTCGGCGCCGCCGCTCAGGCAGGCGGCGATGCCGAACCCGCCGAGGTAGGCGTTGGCGGCCAACAGGCCTTCCGGCAGCCCGAGTTCGTCCCGGCGCGGGAGCAGGTCGTCGCCCTCGACATGGGCGACGGCCGCCTCGACGCCGAGCCGCCGGGCCAGCGCGCGCAGCTCCTCGGCGAGCCGGGCCGGGTTGAGGCCGCCCGCGTTGACCACGATCTTCACGTCGCGCTCGCGGGCCAGGCCGAGGCACTCCTCCATCTGGCGCAGGAAGGTCCGGGCGTAGCCCAGCGACGGGTCCTTCAGCCGGTCCCGGGCGAGGATCAGCATGGTCAGCTCGGCCAGGTAGTCCCCGGTGAGCACGTCCAGCGGCCCGCCGGTGAGCATCTCCCGCACCGCGGCGAAGCGGTCCCCGTAGAACCCCGAGGCGTTGCCGATCCGCAGTACCGCGCCGTCGCGCACCAATGCGCCTCCCCTGCCGGTGAGTTGGGCGCACCCTTCGAGGGGCACCACCGCCAGCAGCGTGGCACCGCCCGCAGAAAAAAGCAATCACGCTTGCTTGTTTTCTGCGATCCGGTGTACCCGCGCCGGGCGCGCCCGCGGCGGCGGCGCGGGCGCCAGGGCGTCAGGCGGGCTGCACGGTGATCGTGCAGAGGCGCTTGGTGGCCCTGGTCAGGGCCACGTACAGGTCCCGCTCTCCGCCGGGGCGGGCCGCGGTGATCTCCTCCGGGTCCACGACGAGGACCCCGTCGAACTCCAGGCCGCGCGCCTCGGAGGCCGGTACGACGCGCGCGTGGTGGGCGACGCCCCGGGCCGTCAGCTCGCCCACCCTGGTGTCCGCGCAGACCACTCCCAGCAGCTCGCCCGGGTGCGCGGCGCTCTGGGCCTGGAGTTCCCGGAGGACGGCGGCGGCCAACCCGTCCGGGGGCGTGGTCACGGTGCGGGGGCTCTCACCGGCGCGAAGCGACCGGGTGGGCTTCTGCTCCGGGGCGATCCGCGCGAGCAGGCCCCGGACGCTCTCCAGGATCTCCTGCGTGGTGCGGTAGCTGACGGTCAGGTCGTGCAGCCTGAACCGCGGTCCGACGTGGGGGGCCAGCGCCTCCTTCCAGTCGCGCGCCGTCGCGACCGGGCCCGCCTGGGCGAAGTCGCCGACCAACGTCATCGCCCTCGCCGGGCAGCGGCGGACGATCATCCGCCACTGCATGGCGGTCAGTTCCTGCGCCTCGTCGACGACGACGTGCCCGTACGTCCGCTCCGGAGGGCCGTCGACCAGGCTCGCCGCCTCGTCCAGCAGCGGCACGTCGGCATCGGTCCACGGGGCGTCCGGACCGCGCAGCAGCAGGGACCGCTCCGGCGCGGTCAGGCGGGGCAGCTGCTCGGCGAGGGCGTCGGCGTCCGTCAGCAGCGCCCGCACGAGGTCGCCGGGTGCCAGCCGCGGCCACAGCGCCTCGACCGCCCGGTCGAGGCCGGCGTCGTCGAGGAGATCGGCCCGGAGGGCGTCCAGGTCCAGCTCGTGCGCCGGACCCGTGTCGGCCGCGCCCTCGCCTCGGTGCCGGCCGGCCCCCGTGAACCGGTCGAGGTCCAGGCCCGTCATCGCGACGGTGTCGGCGTCGATCTGCTCCAGGACGTCGCCCATGTCCCGTCGCATCGCGTCGGTGACGGCGTCGACCAGGAGTTCCTTGAACACCTGGCGCGCGGGGTTGTGCCCCGGTACGGCCGCCGCGGCGGCGTCGCGTGCCGTGGCGACCTCCTCGGCGGACAGGTGGACCGGCTCCCGTCCGACCCGCACGGTGAAATCGCCGGCGGGGGCCTGGTAGGCGCGCAGCAGGCCGGCCAGGGCGTCGGCGAGCTCGGCGCCGCCCTTGAGCCGCGCCGTGTCGAACCGGTCCGCCGCGGCCGGCGACACTCCGGCCAGCTCCCGGCAGGTCGCCAGGACGACGTCGTTCTCGCCGAGCGAGGGGAGGACCTGGGAGATGTAGTCGAGGAACCGGGCGTTCGGGCCCACCACCAGGACGCCCTCCTCGGCGGCGCGCGGGAACGCGTACAGGACATAGGCCGCCCGATGCAGGGCGACCACCGTCTTGCCGGTGCCGGGCCCGCCCTGCACCACGGTCACCCCGCGGTGGGCGGAGCGGACCACCTCGTCCTGCTCGGCCTGCAGCGTGGCGACGGCCGCCTCCATCCGGCCCGTGCGCCGCGCCGACAGCGCCTCCGTCAGCGGGCCGTCCCCCACGACGTCCTCCTCGGTCGGGGCGCTGCCGTCCAGCAGTTCGTCGCTCACCGAGACGACCGTGCGCTCCTCCAGGCGCAGGTGCCGGCGCCGCCGCAGGCCCATCGGGTGGACCGGCGTCGCCTCGTAGAACGGCCGCGCCGCGTTCGCACGCCAGTCCACGAGTAGGGGCAGGTCGTCCTCCTCCCGGTGCAGCCCGATCCGCCCGATGCGCAGGGCCGTGCCGTCCGCCCAGTCGATCCGCCCGAATACCAGACCCTTTTCGGCGCCCTCCAGCCGGCCAATTTCCTTGCCCAACCGATCGGCGGCGATTTCCCTCTCGTACGCCTCACCGGCGCTTTCCGCCGGAGCCTTCAGTAGACCCGCCCGGTGCATTCGCGCCTCGGAAAGCCGCTCGGCGAGGAATTCATACAGGGCGGACACATAATCCCGCTCCGACGCAACCGCGCGGACAACGGGATCATTCGTATTCGACATGGGGGACTCCTTCGATTCGAGCCACACCATACGGTCAAAGCCCCTCGAAGGTAAGTCTTGACTTACCTGGTGAAGCCATGGCCTTACCGCCGATTCCAGGACGGCCGACCGTGCGGCGCATTACGCATTCCGCCGTTCCGCATATCGCCGATTTGCGTTCCCGATGCCCGTATGCCTTATGGGCGGGCCCGCCCCGGGCGCCGGTGATGGTGTGCCGTGCCCGGGAAAAGGGGAAAGACCCGGCACGGCGACCGGCGCCGAACGCCACGGACGGGCCGCGGCCCCGTTGACGGCCGCGCCGTACCCCTCTACAACGGAGCACAGGCCCCGGAGACGGTGGACCGTGCCCCGGCACGGCCCGCCCGGGGCACCCCGAGAGATCCTGAGGAGCAACACCATGGCTCCAGATCCAGACGTCAGCCGCTGCCCGGTGCTGGACATGACCGCCCGGGACCCGCACCGACAGAACGCCGAGCTCCGCTCCGCCGGACCCGCCGTGCGGGTCGAACTCCCCGGCGGCATCATCGCCTGGTCCGTGACCCGCAGCTCGGTGATCCGCGCCCTCACCGGCGATCCGCGGATCTCCCGCGACCCGCGCAGGCACTGGCCCGGGCTGGCCTCGGTGCCCGAGGGCTGGCCGATGGGGCCGATCGCGTTCCAGCAGAACTTCTTCAACCTCTACGGCGGCGAACACCGCTCGGCCCGGCGCCGGATGGCGCCCTCGTTCGCGCCCCGCCGGGTGTCCGCGCTGCGGCCCGGCATCGAGAAGACCACCGCCGCCCTGGTCGGCGCGTTCCGTACGCTCGGCCCCGGCGAGGCCGTGGACCTGCGCCACGCCCTCTCGCGTCCGCTGACCATGACGGTGATCTGCGACCTCTTCGGCGTCCCCGCCGACATGCGGCCGCCCATCGGCACGGCGATGGACACCCTGCTGACGACGACGGCCACGAACGAGCAGATGACGCGCTCCCGCGCGGAGATCAACGTGGTGCTGACCGAGCTGCTGGCGCTCAAGCGGCGCGACCCCGGCCCGGACCTCGCCAGCGACGTGGCGGCCGTCGACACCGGCGACGGGACCGGCCGCAGCGAGGAGGAGTCCCGCGACATCCTCTTCCTGATGCTCGGCGCCGGGTACGAGACCGCGGTCAACCTCATCACCAGCGCCGTCCAGGCCCTCCTCGCCCACCCCCGCCACCTGGCCGAGGTCCGCGCGGGCACCCTCGGCTGGGAAGCCGTCGTCGAGGAGACCCTGCGCTACGAGAGCCCGGCGATGCACCTCCCGCTCCGCTACCCGCTGGAGGACGTCGACCTGGGCGAGGGCGTGGTCATCCGGCGGGGCGAGCCGATCCTGCTCGGCTTCGGCGCGGCCGGCCGGGACCCGGAGGTCCACCCTGAGCGGCCGGACGACTTCGACCCGACGCGCCCCGACAAGGAGCACCTGGCCTTCGGCTACGGCCCGCACTTCTGCCTCGGCGCGCCGCTCGCCCGACTGGAGACCGAGGTGGCCCTGGAGGGCCTGTTCGGCGCCTACCCCGACAGCGCCCCGGACCCGTCCCGTCCGACGCCGGCCCGGCTGGAGTCCGCCATCATCAACGGCCCCGCCGAGCTCTGGGTCGTCCCGACGCCCGCCCTGGCCGCCGGGGTGTGACGGCCCGCCCCGGTGCCACCCGGGGGCGAGCAGCCCGGCCCGGCTGCCGCTGCGGCACGTCCGCGCCGGGCTGCCCCCTTGTTGCCGGTAGTCGTGCCCGTGACCTGCACACCGGCAAGTGTGCGGACCACAGGAGGTATGGGGGACAGGACCATTGACCCGGAGTCAGCGGCTCCGGAAGTATTCGCGACCATGACTACGCGCGTAAACGTTCTGTCGCGGTGGCTGGTCGCCCCGCTGCGGTGGGCGGCCCTGCTGTCGCTGCTGGTGTCGGTCGGAGTGTTCTTCGCCGGTGCCGGGGCGGCCGAGGCGGCGCCCGCCTGCGGGGTGCTCTCCACCGGTGCGGCGCCGCAGGCGACCGCCGCCGTCCGCTCCGCCTGCGGGCTGATCGGCACCCCGTACTCGTGGGGCGGCGGCCACGGCTCGCAGCCCGGCCCGACGTACGGCCTCTGCGACCCCGCCAACGGCGCCCCCAACGACTGCAACGTCCGCGGCCTGGACTGCTCCGGCATGGTCCGCTACGCCTACGACCTGGCGGTCGGCGACGACGTCATCAACGGCACCACCCGGACCCAGTGGCCGACCTCCCGCGCCGTCGCCCGCTACTACCGGGCGGACGGCACCGCACCGCTGCTCCCCGGCGACCTGGTGTACTTCGGCAACACCGCCTCCACCATCCACCACGTCGCGATGTACCTCGGGCAGGGCTGGATAGTCGAGGCCCCCTACTCCGGCGGCTACGTCCAGGTGGCGACGCTCTCCTCGCACGGCGACTACTACGGCGCCATCCGGCTGTACGGCCCCGGCTCCACCACCCCGCCGCCGACCACGCCCCCGTCGAACAGCGGCCAGTACTGGGTGGACACCCTCGCCAACGCGCCGGTGTACGGCTCCCCGACCTCCACCACCAGCACCGGGACGCTGTACCAGGGCACCAACTACGTCTACTGCAAGGCCTGGGGCCGCGAGGTCTCCAACGGCAGCGCCTTCAACCACTGGTGGCTGAAGACCGACCCGGACTCCGGCCCCGGCGGCCAGTGGGTGTCCGCGTTCTACCTGTCCCGCTGGGGCAACGACACCGCCAAGGACAACAACGGCACGACCATCCCCACCTGCCCCGGCGGCGGCACCCCGCCCGCCACCGGCAAGTACTGGGTGGACACCTTCGCCAGCGCGAGCGTCTACTCCTCGCCGACCTCCACCAACGCCACCGGGACGCTGAACCAGGGGACGAACTACGTCTACTGCAAGGCCTGGGGCCGTGAGGTCTCCAACGGCGGCAGCGTCAACCACTGGTGGCTGAGGACCGACGCCGACGGGGGCCCCGCCGGCCAGTGGGTGTCCGCGTTCTACCTCTCCCGCTGGGGCAACGACACCGCCAAGGACAACAACGGCACGACCATCCCCGACTGCTAGGAAGC
>NZ_JBHVEU010000166.1:0-17174 GCF_042802075.1 Kitasatospora sp. NPDC057518 | reverse complement strand
GCCCTGCCGTTCCCCGGGAAACTCCGGGAACGGCAGGGCCTCACGGCGTTCCGGCCCGTGTTCGGTCCGGCCGAGGTGTCAGCCCAGCGCGAGGTTGCGCAGCACCAGCCCGGTGGCCGGCTTCGGCCCGAAGGAGGTGGACTTGCGCGGCATGGTGACGCCCTGCTCGGCCAGCCGTCGCACCACGGACTCCCGGACCGGGTGCAGCAGGACGGCGGTGCCGCCGGTGCGCGCGGCCTCCTGTTCGGCGGCCACGGCGGTGTGCAGGTAGCCGATGTCGTCCGGGCCGTCGGGGACGTGCCAGGTGCGGTCCAGCAGGGTGGCGTGCAGGACGGTGGCGTCCAGGTGGCGCCACTCCTCGGGCCGGCCGTGCGGCACGGTGGCGTCGAGCAGGGACTCCTCGGGCTCGCCGAGCAGCCAGTAGACGCCGTCGCCGCCGGTCAGGACGAAGCCGTTGCCGCCGTGCCGCTTCTGCTCGGCGAGGGCCTGGAGCGCGGCGGACAGCGGCCCGGGGACCTCCTTGACCTTCCACTGGTCGCCGAGCCGCTCCAGCGCCTCGGCCACCGGCAGCCGGTACAGCACGCGGTGGATGGCACGGACCCGCAGCGGGTAGCGGGCGGTGTCCACCAGGAGCACCATGCCGCGGTCCCAGGGGCTGCGCGGCAGGTGGCGGTGCTCGCGCTGGAGGCGGAGGTACATCTCCCAGCGGTGGTGGCCGTCGGCGATCAGCGCCCGGCAGGTGGCCAGGTCGCGGCTGATCTCGGCGATCTCGGCCGGGGCGGTGACCGCCCACAGGCGGTGGTGGGTGCCGTCGCTGGTGGCGGTGGAGAGCAGCGGCTCGCGTTCGACCGTCCGCTCGATCACGCCGGAGGCGCCGCCGCCGCCCCGGTAGGTGAGCAGCAGCGGTTCCAGGTTGGCCCGGGTGGTGCGCATCAGGCCGACCCGGTCGGCGACCGGCCGGGGCATCACGTCCTCGTGCGGGAGCACCACGCCGCCCTCGCGGCCGCTCACCGCGAGGGCGCCGATCAGGCCGCGCTGGAGCAGCTCGGGGGAGTCGGCGGTGGCCGGGAGCCGCTGCTCGTAGACGTAGATCGCGGGCTCGGGGTCGGCGGCCAGGACGCCCTCGCGCTGCCAGGCGGCCAGCAGCCGGGCGGCGTGCCGGTAGCGGGTGTCGCGGTCGGGGCGGTCGCCGGCGTCCTCGGGCTCGGGCCTGGGCAGGATCAGCCGGACCACGTTGTGCGGGTCGGCGGTCTCCAGGTCGAGCCGGCGGCCCGGGTCCACGACGTCGTACGGCGGGGACGTCACGGCGGCCAGGGTGCCGACCCGGTCGGGGACGTAGCGCAGGCCGCGGAAGGGGGACAGGGACAGGCCGGCGGTGGCGACGTGCCCGGGATCGCCGGGGCCGCCCTCGGGAGTCTCGACTCCGTCTTCTGCACTGGGTGTGCTCATTCTGGGCATCGTAACCGGGTACGCGTTGTTGAGAGATCGGAATACCCGTGCCGATCTGTGGGGCGGGTGTGCGACCGAGGGCGAGGTACGGCATGGACGACGGGCAGGAACGGGTGGACGGCGGCGGCCCGGCCGAGTCGGGCGGGCCGGTCGGTGCCACCCGCGGGGACGCTCCGGCCGACGGCGTGCCGGGCCGCGTGCCGGGCGACGGTTCGACGGCCGGTGTGGTGCCGGTCGGTTCGGAGGGCGGCTCGGAGGCGGGTACGGAGACCAGCGGGGTGCCGCGGCAGAGCCGCTCCGGGGAGCCCACCGGGGACGTCTACGACTGGTTCCGCCGGGGCGCCCAGCTGCTGGCGCAGGGGCATCCGGCGGCCGCCGAGCAGTTGCTCGCCCGGGCGGTGGCGGCCGAGCCGCACTCGCGCAGCATCCGGGAGGCGCTGGCGCGGGCCCAGTTCGACGCGGGCTCGTACGCGGCGGCGCTGGCGAACTTCCGTGCCGTGGCGCTCGCGGATCCGGCGGACGACTACGCTCAGTTCGGATGGGGCGTCTCGGCGGCCCGGCTGGGCGACTTCGAGACCTCCGCCGAGCACCTGGCGCTGGCCGTGGCGATGCGGCCGGAGTCCGACCACTACCGGCAGGCGTTGCGGCAGACCAGGGCGACCCTGGCGGCCCGCGCCGGGGCGTACGGCCCGCTGCTGCCGGGAGCCCCCGGGTACGTGGAGCCCCCGGCGGGCGCCGAGGGCCCGGCCGGCGGAACGGCGGGCACCGCCGGTGCCGACGGCGGCGCCTGACCGGTGGGCGCCGCGACCCGGCCGGACGCCGTACGAGGCGCCGGGCCGCGAAGGCCGTACCGGACGCCCTGACACCCTGACGCACGAGGACGTGCGACACGGACGACGCAGTGAACGACGACGCAGTGAATGAGGTAGCGCAGCCATGACCGAGACGGCCACCCCCGTGCGACGGACCGCCCCCGGAGGCAGCGAGCGGCCGCTGACCGACGCGTACGACACCGCGCTGCTCGACCTGGACGGCGTGGTCTACGCCGGCGCGCACGCGATCGAGCACGCGGTGGACGCCCTGGACGCGGCCCGAACGGCCGGGATGCGGCTCGCGTACGTGACCAACAACGCCTCCCGCCCGCCGAGGGTGGTCGCCGAGCACCTGACCGAGCTGGGCGTCCCGGCCGAGCCGGCCGACGTGATCAACTCGGCCCAGGCCGCCGCCCGGCTGGTCGCCGAGAAGGTGCCGGCCGGCTCGAAGGTGCTGGTCGTGGGCGGTCTCGGGCTGGAGGAGGCGCTGGCCGAGCTGGGGCTGGTCGCGGTCCGCTCGCTGGCCGACGGGCCGCTCGCGGTGGTCCAGGGCTTCGACCCCTCGGTGGGGTGGACGGACCTCGCGGAGGCCGCGTACGCGGTGCAGAGCGGCCTGCCCTGGGTGGCGTCCAACCTGGACCTGACGGTGCCGAGGGCCCGCGGCATCGCGCCCGGCAACGGCACCCTGGTGGCGGCCGTGCGGGCGGCGACCGGGGTGGAGCCGGAGGTGGCGGGCAAGCCGCTGCCGCCGATGCACCGGGAGACCGTGCTGCGCACCGGCGCGGAGCGGCCGCTGGTGGTCGGGGACCGGCTGGACACCGACATCGAGGGCGCGTTCAACGGCGGGGTGGACAGCCTGCTGGTGTTCACCGGCGTGACCACCCCGGAGCTGCTGCTGGCGGCCCCGGTCGAGCACCGGCCGACCTACCTGGCGGCGGACCTGCGCGGACTGCTCGTCCCGCACCCGGCGGTGACGCCGGTGGACGGCGGCTTCGGGTGCGGCGGCTGGGTCGCGGGCGTCGAGGCCGGGGTGCTGCGGCTGTCCGGGACCGGGGACCGCTGGGACGGCCTGCGGGCGCTGTGCGCGGCCGCGTGGACGGTGCTGGACGCGGGCGGCGCGCCGGTGGACGGCCGGAAGGCGCTGGCCGACCTGGGGTTCTGAGGACGGTCCGGCGGTCGGCGGGTACGGCGGCCGGGGTCAGAGCAGGGTGCGCAGCCGCAGCAGGTCGCGGAAGCCCGCCTCCAGCCTGACCCGGCCGCTCGCCCACGCGGAGGCGAAGTTGAGCCGCCCGCCGACCAGCGCGACCAGGTCGTCGCTGCTCATGGTGAGCCGGATCTCCGCCTTCCCGGCCGGGGCGCCGGGGGCCACCACCACGTCCTGGATCCGGCCGTCGCGCAGCCGCCCGGTGAAGGTCAGGTCGAGGTCGGTGATCCGGCAGCTGAGCGAGCGGTCGAGGGCCGCGGCCTTGCGGACGTCGCCGGTGGACTTCGTCATGTTCCGGCTGAGCTGCTCCAGCGCCTCCCGGCACTCCTCGGCGTTCGCCACGGGCCGGCTCCCTCCCCCGGTCGCTACGGTGCTGACTGCGGGCCACGGTACCTCAGGCGGGTTTTGGCGGTAGCGTCGTCGGTGGGGTGCCCGGAACGGCGCCCGGGTACTGAGGGCGACGGAGCGACGCCCAGAGGCGATTGGGAGGCACCCGGATGCTGCCGAGGACGGTTCGGGGAGTGGTGGAGACCGCCGCCGGCGTGGTCGAGGAGGTCGGCAAGCTGGTCGTCGGGACGGCGAGCTCGATCCTGGAGAAGGCCGGGGTCGACGTCGCCGGGGTCGAGCGCCGGCTGGGCGGCCAGTTCCCGCCGTCGGTGGAGACCCTGCAGACCCTCGCCGGGGAGGCGGTCACCGCCGGGCGGGCCGGGGTGGACCTGGCCGTCGGCGTGGCGCGCAACGAGGCGGAGAAGGTCTTCGAGAAGGTCGGCGACCAGGTGACCAAGGTCGGCGTGGTGCTGGCGTACCTGGAGACCAAGCTGCGCGAGGTCGAGGAGGAGGCCCCGGCGGCCGCGTCCGGGCCGGGGGCGTACGGGGCCGAGGAGCCGGTGCCGGCGCCGCGGGCCGGCGACCTCTTCGGGCGCGGGTGGGAGGCCGAGGAGGAGCGGTCGGCCGCCCGGACGGTGGGTGAGCCGATAGTCGCCGAGCGGGTGGAGGTGGACGAGCCGGTCGAGGTCGACCCGCCGGTCCCGCCCGTCCCGCGGGTTTCCGCGGTCGCCCCGGCCCCGCGGGAGGAGCCCGCGGCGGAGGAGAGCGCCGTCGGGAAGAGCGCCGCCGGGAAGGCCGCCGCCGAGAAGAGCACGGCGAAGAAGGCCACCCCGGCGAAGAAGACGTCGGCGAAGAAGACGTCGGCCAAGACGACGCAGGCTGGGAAGGCCGCCGCGAAGCGGACGACGACCGTCAAGAAGTCCGCCACCCCCCGGCAGGCCGAGGCCGGAACCGAGCCCGGGACGCCCGCGAAGCGTGCGGCGACCAGGAAGACCACCGTCCGCAAGGCCACCAGCACGAAGAAGCCCGGCGACCCGAAGAAGTCCGACGACGCGAAGAAGCCCGATGCCCGAGACGAGTGAACCGCCCCGGTCCGTCCGGCACGCCGGGCCGCCGGCACCGCTCGACGCGGTGCTCCCCGCCGAGCCGCTCGGCGTCGAGCTGCTCCCCACCGGCCACCCCGGGGTGGACGCCGGACTGGCCCGGCTGGAGGCCCTGGACGGGGTCCCCGCCGAGGCACACGTCGCGGTGTACGAAGATGTTCACCAGCGGCTCGTCGACACACTGGCCGCGCTCGACCAGGAATGACCCGCAGGATCCGTAGGAGCTGAAACACCAGTGGCAGTGGCACGACGTCGACTCGACGCGGAATTGGTCCGCCGCAAGCTGGCCCGATCGCGTGAGCACGCGTCCGAGCTGATCGCCGCCGGCCGGGTGACGGTCGGCGGCGCCACCGCGACCAAGCCGGCCACCCAGGTGGAGACCTCGGCGGCGGTCGTGGTGGCGAAGGACGAGAACGACCCCGACTACGTCTCGCGCGGCGGCCACAAGCTCGCCGGCGCGTTCGCGGCCTTCGTGCCGCAGGGCCTGGTCGTCGAGGGCCGCCGGGCGCTGGACGCGGGCGCGTCCACCGGCGGGTTCACCGACGTGCTGCTGCGGGCCGGCGCCGCGCACGTGCTGGCGGTGGACGTCGGCTACGGGCAGCTCGCCTGGTCGCTGCAGAGCGACGAGCGGGTCACCGTGATGGACCGCACCAACGTGCGCGAGCTGACGCCGGAGCTGATCGGCGGCACCCGGGTCGACCTGGTGGTGGGCGACCTGTCGTTCATCTCGCTCGGCCTGGTGCTCCCGGCCCTCGCCTCCTGCGCGGCCGAGGACGCGGACCTGGTGCTGATGGTCAAGCCCCAGTTCGAGATCGGCAAGGAGCGCCTGGGCAGCGGCGGGGTGGTGCGCAGCCCGCAGCTGCGCGCCGAGATGGTGCGCCAGGTCGCGGGGCAGGCGTGGGAGCTCGGGCTGGGCGTGCGCGCGGTCACCGCGAGCCCCCTGCCGGGGCCGTCCGGCAACGTCGAGTACTTCCTCTGGCTGCGCCGTGACGCTCCGCGGCTGGACCCCGCGGACGCGGACCGGGCCGTGGCGGAGGGGCCCCGGTAGGGTGCCTTGCGAGCGTCCGGCCCGTCATGTCGTATGGCGCGGCCGCCCCGGGACCAAGGGCGACCCGGCAGGCGTTAGGGAGAGGGCAGCGGCATGAGCGATGAAGAACGTACGGTCTTCCTGATCGCGCACACCGGCCGGGAGACGGCGCTGCGCAGCGTCGAGGCCCTGGTGCACGGGCTGCTGAAGGTGGGGCTCCGGATCAGACTGCTGGAAGCCGAGGCGGTGGACCTGGACCTGCCGGAGGGCGTCGAGAAGGTCACCGAGGGCCCCGGGGCGGCGGACGGCTGCGAGCTGATCCTGGTGGCCGGCGGGGACGGGACGCTGCTGCGCGGGGCGGAGCTGGCGCGCTCCCACGGGCTGCCGATGCTCGGGATCAACCTGGGCCGGGTGGGCTTCCTCGCCGAGGCCGAGCGGGACGACCTGGCCGTGGTCGTCGAGCGGGTGGTCGACGCCGACTACGAGGTCGAGGAGCGGATGACGATCGACGTCATCGTCCGCACCAACGGCGACGTGGTGCACGAGGACTGGGCGCTGAACGAGGCCTCGATCGAGAAGGCGTCCCGGGAGCGGATGCTGGAGGTGGTGACCGAGGTGGACGGCCGTCCGGTCTCCAACTTCGGCTGCGACGGCGTGGTGTGCGCGACGCCGACCGGGTCCACCGCGTACGCGTTCTCCGGCGGCGGGCCGGTGGTGTGGCCGGAGGTGGAGGCGCTGCTGATGGTGCCGATCTCCGCGCACGCGCTGTTCGCCCGCCCGCTGGTGACCTCGCCGGAGTCGGTGCTGGCGGTCGAGGTGCAGCCCAAGACCCCGCACGGGGTGCTCTGGTGCGACGGGCGGCGTTCGGTCGAACTGCCCGCCGGGGCGCGGGTGGAGGTCCGCCGGGGCCGGACGCCGGTGCGGCTGGCCAGACTGCACCGGGCGCCGTTCACCGACCGGCTGGTGGCCAAGTTCGCGCTGCCGGTGACGGGTTGGCGCGGCCGGGCCGACCACCAGTAGCCGCGGCGGGCCGCGGCACGGCCGACCGCGGCCCGTACAGACGCGGTTCGTCCGACTGCGGCACGGCCGGCCGCGGCCCGCGCGAACGGGCCAAAGTTCCCGCGCGCCAAGGGACTTGCCCCGCCGCGCGGCCGTCAGACCGCCAGCGGCTGGGACTCGTCCGCCGGTTCGAGGCGTCCGCCGGCCGCCGCCTGGGCGGCCAGGTCGGCGAGGCGCTCGACGGCGGCGGGGACGGTCGCGGCGGGCACGGTGACCGGGAGGCGGATGTGGTGCTCGAAGGCGCCGTCCGAACCGAAGCGGTTGCCGGAGGCGATCCGGACCCCGCTGCGCTCCCCGGCCCGGGCCAGCGCCGCGCCGGACAGGCCGTCGGTGGAGACCCACAGTGAGAGCCCGCCCGACGGCATGGTGAAGCTCCACCCGGGCAGCCGTTCGGGCAGGGCGGCGGCGAAGGCCCGCGCGGTGGCCCGCAGCCGGGTCAGCTGGTGCTCCCGCACGTCGGGCAGCGGATCGCCCAGCAGCTCGGCGGCGATCAGCTGGTCCAGCACCGGGGTGCCGACGTCGCTGTAGACCCGCTCGGTGGCCAGCCGGCGTACCAGCGCGGGCGCAGCCCGGACCCAGCCGATCCGCAGGCCGCCCCAGAGCAGTTTGCCCGCCGAGCCGACGGTGACCACCTGGGCGGCGCGGTCCAGGGCCGCCGTCGGGCGCGGCAGCGGCGTGGACGGCGGTACGCCCCAGCCGAGTTCGGCGGTGGTCTCGTCGGCCAGCACGATGCTCCCGGCGGCCCTGGCGGCGGCCAGCAGTTCCCGGCGCTGCTCCTCGTCGATCAGCGCGCCGGTCGGGTTGTGGAAGTCCGGGATCACGTACGCGACCCGGGGGCCGGCCCCGCGCAGCACCCGCCGCCACTCGTCGAGGTCCCAGGTGGGCCGCGGCGTCCAGGAGTACGGCACCGGGACCAGACGGGCGCCGGCCAGCCGCAGCGCCTGCAGGGTGTGGGCGTAGCTGGGCGCCTCGACGGCGACCCGGTCGCCGCGGCCGACCAGCGCCCGCTGGAGCAGGTGCAGGCCGCCCATCGCGCCGGTGGTGATCAGGATCTGGTCGGGGGTGGTGGGCAGTCCGCGCTCGGTGAAGCGGCGGGCGACGGCCTCGCGCAGCACCGGGACGCCGGTGGGGTAGTGGCCGTGCCCGGCGGCGTAGTACGGCAGCTGTTCGACGGCCCGGGCGGCGGCCTGGCCGACCCAGGGCTGGGGGGCGGGCGGGGCGGCGACGCCGAGGTCGAGGATGCGGCCCTGCTCGTCCGGCGGGACGGGGTGCAGGGCCTCGCCGGGCGGCGGCGCGCCCTCGGGCAGGGCGGTCCAGCTGCCCGCGCCGCGCCGGCTGCGCAGGTAGCCGTCGCCGCGCAGGGTCTCGTACGCGGTGGCGACGGTGGTGCGGCTCATCGCCAGTGCGGTGGCCAGCTCGCGTTCGGCGGGCAGCCGGGCGCCGACCGGCAGCCGGCCCTCGGTGACCAGCAGCCGGATCTGCCCGGCCAGGGTGCGGTAGGCGGGGCGGCGGGCGGCGGCCGGCTCGGGGAGCCGGGCGGTGGTGAGCAGCCGCGCGAGTGCGGGCGGGGTGACGGTGGTGTGCCAGTCGACCATGGCTGAAAAGTCCACTTGCTCGGGATTGGCCCTGGAGCGGGCAGCTTTGGACTGGCCATCATGGCAGGGCGGCCATGCCGGCCGCCACCACCGGGCGCCCCGGTGGTGCAGCACCACCGCAGGAGCAGGCCTTGGCCACCACGACCACACCAGGATCAGCCACCCCCACCAGACCCGGACCGGCCGCCGGGCGGACGCTCGCCGTCCGGGTGTTCGGCGACACCCACGCCCTCGGCCGCCGGATACCGCAGCTGTTCGTCGGCCTCGCCCTGTACGGCGTGAGCATGGCGCTGATGCTCCGCGCCGGCCTCGGCCTCGACCCCTGGGACGTCCTGCACCAGGGCCTGCAGCGCACCATCGGCCTCTCCGTCGGCACCTGGGTGACGATCTGCGGCGCCCTCGTCCTGCTGCTGTGGATCCCGCTGCGCCAGCGCCCGGGCCTGGGCACCGTCGCCAACGTGCTGGTGATCGGCGCGGCCATGGACCTCACCCTGCGGGTCGTCGACGGCCCCGGCGCGCTGCCCGCCAGGATCGCGCTGACGGCCGCGGCGATCGCCCTCAACGGCCTGGCCAGCGGCCTCTACATCGGCGCCCGGCTCGGCCCCGGCCCGCGCGACGGCCTGATGACCGGCCTGCACCGGCGCACCGGCCGCTCGCTGCGGCTGATCCGCACCGGCATCGAGGTGACGGTCCTCACCGCCGGGCTGCTGCTCGGCGGCACCGCCGGGGCCGGCACCGTCGCGTACGCGCTGGCCATCGGCCCGCTGGTGCAGCTCCTGCTGCCCTGGTGCACCGTCCCGGTGCCCGCCGAGGACGCCCGGAAGGGATGAACTTCCGGGCACGGAGTTGCCGCGCGCCGTTGTCGCTCGTCGCGCGCCGGGGGCGGAACCTCGTAAGGTCGTCTCCGTGTTGGACGAGATGCGGATACGGGATCTTGGGGTCATCGACGACGCGGTGGTCGAACTCGCCCCCGGCTTCACCGCCGTGACCGGTGAGACCGGCGCCGGGAAGACCATGGTCGTGACCAGCCTCGGCCTGCTGCTGGGGGGACGCGCCGACCCGGGCCTGGTGCGCAACGGCACCGGACGCGCCGTCGTGGAGGGCCGCCTGGAGCTGCCCCCCGGCTCCCCGGCGGCGGTCCGCGCGCTCGAGGCCGGGGCCGAACTGGACGACGGCGCGCTGCTGATCAGCCGGACCGTCTCCGCCGAGGGCCGCTCCCGGGCGCACGTCGGCGGCCGGTCCGTCCCGGTCGGGCTGCTCGCCGAACTCGGCGAGGACCTGATCGCCGTGCACGGCCAGACCGACCAGCAGCGCCTGCTGCGCCCGGCCCGCCAGCGCGGCGCGCTGGACCGGTACGCGGGCGCCTCGGTGGCCGGGCCGCTGGCCCGCTACCGGGAGACCTACCGCGTCCTGCGCGAGGTCTCCGCGACCCTGGAGGAGCTGACCACCCGGGCCCGCGAGCGCGCCCAGGAGGCCGACCTGCTGCGCTTCGGCCTGGACGAGATCGCCGCCGCCGAGCCGGTGGCCGGCGAGGACGCCGAGCTGGCCGCCGAGGCCGAGCGGCTCGGCCACGCCGACGCGCTGTCCTCCGCCGCGACCCTCGCCCACGCGGCGCTGGCCGGCGACCCGGTCGACCCGGAGGCGCTGGACGCGGGCACCCTGCTCGCCCAGTCCCGCCGGGCCCTGGACGCGGTGCGCCACCACGACGAGCGGCTGGCCGCCCTGGCCGACCGCCTCAACGAGGTCGGCTACCTGCTCGCCGACGTGGCCGGCGACCTGGCCGGCTACGCGGACGACCTGGACGCCGACCCGGTGCGCCTGGCCGCCGTCGAGGACCGCCGGGCCGTCCTGGCCCAGCTGCTGCGCAAGTACGGCGGCGAGGAGAACTCGCTCGCCGAGGTGATCGCCTGGGCCGAGGCCAGTGCGGTGCGGCTCGCCGAGCTCGACGGCGACGACGACCGGATCGACGAGCTCGGCGCCCGGGAGAGCGAGCTGCGGGCCGAGCTGGCCGAGCTGGCCGCCGAGGTGTCGCAGGCCCGGTACGCCGCGGCCGGGCGGTTCGCCGACGCGGTCTCCGCCGAACTCGCCGAACTGGCCATGCCGCACGCCCGGGTGACCTTCGCGATCGGCCAGGTCGACGACCTGGCCGGGATCGAGGTCGGCGGGCGCACCGTCGCGTACGGGCCGCACGGCGTGGACGAGGTCGAGGTGCTGCTCGCCCCGCACCCCGGCGCCCAGCCGCGCCCGATCGCCAAGGGCGCCTCCGGCGGTGAGCTGTCGCGCGTGATGCTCGCCGTCGAGGTGGTCTTCGCGGGCGCCGACCCCGTCCCCACCTACCTGTTCGACGAGGTGGACGCGGGCGTCGGCGGCAAGGCCGCGGTCGAGATCGGCCGCCGGCTGGCCAAGCTCGCCGAGTCCGCCCAGGTCGTGGTCGTCACCCACCTCCCGCAGGTCGCCGCGTTCGCCGACCGGCACCTGGTGGTGGAGAAGACCAACGACGGCACGGTGACCCGCAGCGGTGTCAAGGTGCTGAACGACGAGGAGCGGGTGCGCGAACTCTCCCGGATGCTGGCCGGCCTGGAGGACTCGGAACTGGGCCGCGCCCACGCCGAGGAACTGCTGGCCGCGGCCCGGGCCCCGCGCCGCCGCTAGCCGGGGCCGGCGGCCCCCCGGACGTCGGCGACGCGCCCCCGTGGCGCCGACTGTCCAAGAGGGCCGCCGACCTGGCATCGTGGCGGCTGGACACTGGCTTCCCAGCCCCGAGCGCCGCCGGGCGGGCAATCCTCGCGAAGCGGCGCGCGAACCTGATCGAGTCGGATGCGAGACGACGTGGACCATTCCGCCGCCCGGGCCACCGCGGCCGTCCCCGAACCGGGGCAGCTGCACGTGGTACTCGTCCTGGCCGCCAGCACCGGCGGCATCGGTGCGCACGTGCGCTCCCTGGCCCAGGGCCTGGTCGCACACGGGGTGAACGTCACGGTCTGCGCGCCGGCCGGCACGGACGCGCTGTTCGGCTTCTCCCGTACGGGCGCCAGGTTCCACACCGTCGACATCACCCCCACCGCGGGAGCCCGCAGCGACGCCACCGCGATCGGCGAGCTGCGCCGGGCCTTCACCGGCGCCGACGTGGTGCACGCCCACGGGCTGCGCGCCGGGCTGCTGTCCGACCTGGCGCTGCGCACCGCGGGCCGCTTCCCGGGCCTGCGCCCCGAGACCCCGCTGGTGGTCACCTCGCACCACGCGCTGCTGGCCACCGGCATGGAGCGCCGGCTGCAGCGGCTGATGGAGCGCCGGGTGGCGCGCGCCGCCGACCTGGTCCTCGGCGCCTCCTCCGACCTGGTCGCCCGGGCCCGCGAACTGGGCGCCACCGACGCCCGGCTGGGCCCGGTCGCGGCGCCGCCGATGCCCGAGGGCCTGCTCGGCCGCGCCGAGGCGCGCGCCGCGCTGCTCGGCGACGGCCCGGACCGTCCGCTGGTGCTGGCGGTCGGCCGGCTCGTCCCGCAGAAGGCCTTCGGGCTGCTGCTGGACGCCACCCGGGAACTGTCCGCGCTGGACCCGGAGCCGCTCGTGCTGCTCGCCGGGGACGGCCCGGAGGCGGGCGCGCTGCGCGAGCGGGCGGCCGCGGAGAAGCTGCCGGTGCGGCTGCTCGGCTACCGGACGGACGTGCCCGACCTGCTGGCCGCCGCCGACGCGGTGGTGGTCCCCAGCCGCTGGGAGGCCCGCTCGCTGGTGGTGCAGGAGGCGATGCGGGCCGGCGTGCCGGTGGTCGCCACCGCCGTCGGCGGCATCCCCGAACTGGTCGGGGACGCCGCCGAGCTGGTGCCCCCCGGCGACCCGGCGGCGCTCGGCCGTGCGGTGCGCGCCCTGCTGGTCGACCCGGCCCGCCGCGAGCGGCAGGTGGCGGCCGGCCGGCAGCAGGCCGACACCTGGCCGGACGAGGCCGCCACCGTCGCCCAGGTGCTCAGCACCTACGACGAGCTGGTGCAGCGCGGCTAGGGCCTGTCTTCAAACTCCCGTCGTCCGCCCGGAGGGCGGGCGGGGCGGCGTTGGGGTGCGTGCATCGCAAGGCGGAGGAGGGAGCCACTGCGGAGCATTGGCGACCGACGACAACGCGGCGAGGTGCGTGCCCCGGCGTCGCCCCGCAGATGCGAGTTTGAAGACAGGCCCTAGGTCCGCCCCTAGACCGTGGCCCGCTCGGCCCGGTCGGTGGCCGGCCCGTCCGGCTGGGCGGACAGGTACGCCGCGCCGCAGGCGGTCAGCCGCAGGGCGGTGTCGATCAGCGGGACGTGGCTGAAGGCCTGCGGGAAGTTGCCGACCTGGCGCTTGAGGCGCGGGTCCCACTCCTCGGCGAGCAGGCCGACGTCGTTGCGCAGCGCGAGCAGCCGGTCGAACAGCTCGCGGGCCTCCTGGACCCGGCCGATCATGGCGAGGTCGTCGGCCAGCCAGAACGAGCAGGCCAGGAAGGCGCCCTCGTGGCCGGAGAGGCCGTCCACGTTGTTGCCCGACTCGTCGTGGGTGGGGTAGCGCAACACGAAGCCGTCCTCGGTGGACAGTTCGCGCTGGATGGCCTCGATGGTGCCGATGACGCGCTTGTCGTCGGCGGGCAGGAAGCCGACCTGGGGGATCAGCAGCAGCGAGGCGTCCAGTTCCTTGCCGCCGTAGTACTGGGTGAAGGTGTTGCGCTCCGGGTCGTAGCCCTTCTCGCAGACGTCGGCGTGGATGGTGTCGCGCAGCGCGCGCCAGCGCTCCAGGTGGCCGCCGGTGGGCTCGTCCTCGGGGGTCTGCTCCAGGAGCTTGATGGTGCGGTCGACGGCGACCCAGGCCATGACCTTGGAGTGGACGAAGTGGCGGCGGGGGCCGCGGACCTCCCAGATGCCCTCGTCGGGGTTCTGCCAGTGGTCCTCGAGGTAGTCGATCAGGCGCAGTTGGAGCTGGTGGGCGTGGTCGTTGCGGACGAGGCCGGTCATGTGGGCGAGGTGGAGGGCTTCGACGACCTCGCCGTAGACGTCGAGTTGGAGTTGTCCGGCGGCGCCGTTGCCGATGCGGACGGGCTGGGAGCCCTCGTAGCCGGGCAGCCAGTCGAGGGAGGACTCGGTGAGCTCGCGCTCGCCGGCGATGCCGTACATGATCTGGAGGTTCTCGGGGTCGCCGGCGACGGCGCGCAGGAGCCATTCGCGCCAGGCCTTGGCCTCGTCGCGGTAGCCGGTGCGCAGCAGGGAGGAGAGGGTGATGGCGGCGTCGCGCAGCCAGGTGTAGCGGTAGTCCCAGTTGCGTTCGCCGCCGATGTCCTCGGGCAGGGAGGTGGTGGGGGCGGCGACGATGCCGCCGGTGGGGGCGTAGGTGAGGCCCTTGAGGGTGATCAGGGAGCGGATCACGGCTTCGCGGTAGGGGCCCTGGTAGGTGCACTGGTCGGCCCAGTCGTGCCAGAAGTCGGCGGTGGCGTCGAGCATGCCCTCGGCGTCCGGGGGCTTGGGTGCGTCGAGGTGGGAGGCCTGCCAGGTGAGGGCGAAGGCGATCCGCTCCCCGGCGGTGACGGTGAAGTCGGCGTAGGTGGTGAGGTCACGGCCGTAGGTCTCGGCCCTGCCGTCCAGCCAGACCGAGTCGGGGCCGGCCACGGCGACGGTGCGGTGGCCGCCGTCGGCCTGCTCGACGCGGTGCACCCAGGGCACCACCCGGCCGTAGGAGAAGCGCATCCGCAGTGCGGAGCGCATCCGCACGGTGCCGGAGACGCCCTCGACGATCCGGATCACCTGGGGGACGGCGTCCTTGCCGGCCAGCGGGCGCGGCGGCATGAAGTCGATCACCCGGACGGTGCCGCCCTGGGTGTCCCACTCCTGCTCCAGGATCAGCGAGTCGCCCCGGTAGCGGCGGCGGTCGGCGGGCACGGCCGGGGCGGCGGCGGTGGGCGGGGGCACCCGCAGGTCGGCGGTCTCGGCGATGCGGACCCGTGCGGGCGAGGGGGCCGGGGCCGTCGCGGGGAGGGGGACCGAGGTGACGACGGCCTCGGCCGGGCCGATCCGCCAGAAGCCGTGTTCATCGGTGCCGAGCAGGCCGGCGAACACGGCCGGCGAGTCGAAGCGGGGAAGGCAGAGCCAGTCCACCGCCCCGTCCCTGCTGACCAGGGCAGCGGTCTGCATGTCCCCGATGAGTGCGTAGTCCTCGATACGGCCGGCCACGTGGATCTCCAGTTCGCAATGTGGTCAGGGCATCGGCGAGCGGAGGGAGCGAGCGGTCTGCGGGGCCGGAGGTCCACCCCGGGACGTCCGGCCTGCCGGGGGTGGTGGCGGGCCTTGCTGGAGTGTCCGCGGGGCTCGGTCGAGCCCCTGGAGTGGGTGGGGATGAGCGGGAATACGGGGAGGTCCGGTCGCGCATCGGGGACCGGGAGTGTCCTGACCCTCCCACGCCCTCCGCGTGCTCGTGCTGTCGGCGATGCGTCCGAGCAGCTTACGACGGACGAAAGGGGCGAAGCACGCGGACGCAGCCCGGTGTGGCGCCGCAATTCGGCGGAAATGCCGTGCATCGCGAGGGCGCGGCGCAGGATGGTCCGGAAGGATCACCTCCGCCTGGCCCGGCAGGGGGAGCCGGGATGGTCCGGACGGACACCGCGCTCTGGCCCGGTCCGGGGGGTTGTGCGACCGGTGTGAAACCTGTGGCGTGTGATGCGCCGGTCGTGCGCCCCGCGCGCGCTCCCGGCGCGGTGCGCGTGCCTCGATCGGCGTCCGGGTCGCGTCACTGATACCCTGGTATCCCGTGGACCGGCGGGATCAAACGCCCCGGACCAGCCGAACCGACGACCCAGTGAGCGCCGCGCACCGAGCCGGCCTCCCGTCACGGCGAACCCCGAGCCTCCCGCCCACGTCTGCTTCGACACGCGACCCACGGGAGCCCCCTCTTGGCACAGCCCCATTCCGGCAAGGCAGCGAACGGCCGCGCCGTGACGACCAAGCACCTCTTCGTCACCGGGGGTGTCGCCTCTTCGCTCGGAAAGGGGCTGACCGCCTCCAGCCTCGGCGCGCTGCTCAAGGCCCGCGGCCTGCGCGTGACGATGCAGAAGCTCGACCCCTACCTCAACGTGGACCCGGGCACCATGAACCCGTTCCAGCACGGTGAGGTGTTCGTCACCGACGACGGCGCCGAGACCGACCTGGACATCGGTCACTACGAGCGGTTCCTGGACACCAACCTGCACGGCTCGGCGAACGTCACCACCGGCCAGGTGTACTCGACGGTCATCGCCAAGGAGCGCCGCGGCGAGTACCTGGGCGACACCGTCCAGGTCATCCCGCACATCACCAACGAGATCAAGTCCCGGATCCGCCGGATGGCGACCGAGGACGTCGATGTCGTGATCACCGAGGTCGGCGGCACCGTCGGCGACATCGAGTCGCTGCCGTTCCTGGAGGCCGTCCGCCAGGTCCGCCACGAGGTCGGCCGGGACAACGTGTTCTTCGTGCACGTCTCCCTGCTGCCGTACATCGGCCCCTCGGGCGAGCTGAAGACCAAGCCCACCCAGCACTCCGTCGCCGCGCTGCGCAACATCGGCATCCAGCCCGACGCGATCGTGCTGCGCGCCGACCGCGAGGTCCCGCAGGCGATCAAGCGCAAGATCTCGCTGATGTGCGACGTGGACGAGGAGGCCGTGGTCGCGGCCATCGACGCCAAGTCGATCTACGACATCCCCAAGGTGCTGCACGGCGAGGGCCTGGACGCGTACGTGGTGCGCCGTCTGGACCTGCCGTTCCGCGACGTCGACTGGACCACCTGGGACGACCTGCTGCGCCGCGTCCACGAGCCGCAGCACATCGTCAAGGTCGCCCTGGTCGGCAAGTACATCGACCTGCCGGACGCGTACCTGTCGGTGACCGAGGCGCTGCGCGCCGGCGGCTTCGCCAACAACGCCCGGGTCGAGATCAAGTGGGTCACCTCGGACGACTGCGAGACCCCCGAGGGCGCCCGGGCGCAGCTCGGCGACGTCGACGCGATCTGCATCCCCGGCGGCTTCGGCGACCGCGGCGTCAACGGCAAGGTCGGCGCGATCACCTTCGCCCGCGAGAACAAGGTGCCGCTGCTGGGCCTGTGCCTGGGCCTGCAGTGCGTGGTCATCGAGGCGGCCCGCAACCTGGCCGGCCTGCCCGAGGCCAACTCCACCGAGTTCGACGCCGCCGCCAAGCACCCGGTCGTCTCCACGATGGCCGAGCAGCTGGCCATCGTCGACGGCAAGGGCGACCTGGGCGGCACCATGCGCCTGGGCCTGTACCCGGCCAAGCTCGCCGAGGGCTCGATCGTCCGTGAGGTCTACGGCGGCGAGCAGTACGTCGAGGAGCGCCACCGTCACCGCTACGAGGTCAACAACGCCTACCGCGCGGACCTGGAGAAGACCGGCCTGGAGTTCTCCGGCCTCTCTCCCAAGGGCGACCTGGTCGAGTACGTCGAGTACCCGCGCGAGGTGCACCCCTACCTGGTGGCCACCCAGGCCCACCCGGAGCTGAAGTCCCGCCCGACCCGCCCGCACCCGCTGTTCGCGGGCCTGGTCAAGGCGGCCATCGAGATCAAGACCGCGGTCTCCGAGTAGTCCTCCCCGGTCGTTCACCGAACGGC
>NZ_JBHVEU010000165.1:0-17201 GCF_042802075.1 Kitasatospora sp. NPDC057518 | reverse complement strand
GGCCTGACCACAGCCGTCCACTTCGGGCCCGGCGCCGCCGTACGGTGCCGGGCCCGAGGTCCGTCCCGCGGCCCCCGGTGGCTGACGGCTGTTGCCGAAGGCCGGTGTTGACGGCCTGACGGCCGAGGGCTGCCGCGGACTCAGCGCGTGCCGGTGCGGCGGGTCGGTTCGGCCGCCGCGGCCCGCGTCGCGGTCCACGGGGGATCGGACTGCGGGGAGCGCGCCGTGTCCTCGCCGCGCTTGGCCTGGTCGGCCGCCAGCAGGCGGGTCCGCTGGCCGCGCGGGGCCTCCAGGGCCGAACGCGGCGGCAGTTCCGTCACGGTGTGCACCGGCCCCTCGGCCCAGGAGCCCGAGTGCGGCTTGCGCCCGCCCCGACCGTCCCCGAGGACCTGCCAGCCCGCCGGGGTGAGTCCGATGTACGCCCCGCAGCGCAGTCCGTGCAGTGCGGACGCGTCCCGCAGCGCCCACATCCAGGCGCCGTCCTGCACCGTCCAGCCGGGTGCGCCGTCGCGGCAGCGCAGCAGTAGGGCCGTCCGGGTCGGCTCGGGCAGTCGCAGGTCGTGCGGGATGATCCGGCGCAGGTTCGCCAGCAGCGCGTTGCGGTGCTGCCATCCGTCGGTGTCGTGCGGCCAGGGGGTGAACGAGGCCGAGGCGGCGAGGTGGTGGAGCGCGTCCAGGACGGCGACCACGACGGTGCCCGGCTGGGGCAGGTGGCGCTGGTGCAGTTCCACGACGAACTCGCGCGGGTCGCGCAGCAACGGGATCCCCGAGGCGGTCCAGGTCTCCAGGTCCAGCACCCGTCTGGGTTCCGGGCTCCCGGAGAAGGGATTCTGACCTCGGCCGATACCGTTGATCACGATCCTCCTTCCTGGCCCGTGGGCAGGCGGGTGCCTGGGTACGCCGAAGGGCGGGTCCAGCGGACCGGATTTCGGGTACCCCCCAATTCTCGGGGCATCGGGGGCGGAGCGGCAACGATGAAATGATGAACGCCATCCGATAGCCCATGGTCTGCCGGATATGTTCCACAGTCGCCCGAACGCCGTGGAGGTGCCGCCGAGCCTTGATCCACAACGCCCGGAGGGCAGGGTGAGCCGTCATCGGCGCGGTGACCACTCCTTTCTCGGGCCGTTCGACCGGTGTGATCGAAATCGCTTCGCTTGATCCTTTCTGTTGGGCCATTCGAGTGAACGAGAGGGCTCCTTCGCCGGTTTTCCGGCGTCGGGTCACCCCTGCACGGCCAGCACCAGCGGCAGCACCGCGCTCGCCCCCGCCCGGCGCAGCAGCCGGGCGGCCACGGTGACCGTCCACCCCGAGTCGACGAGGTCGTCCACCAGCAGCACCGGCCCACCGGCGGCCGCCACCGCCTGCTCGACCTCCGGTGGCAGGACCAGCGCGCCGGCCAGCGAGTGCAGCCGCTGGGCGCTGTTGCTGCGGGCGCCGTGCGGGGGCAGCCCGCCGGCGTACTCGATCCGGCCGAGCAGCGGCAGCCGCCCGATCTCGGCGATCCGCGCGCCCAGGCTGCCGACCAGCCGGGGCCTGGCCGAGGAGGCCATCGTCACCACGCCGACCGGCCGGTCCAGCCGGGCTCCCTCCGTGGTCGCGGGCCCGGCCCAACCGCCCGGACCGCGGGCCCAGTCGGCGAGCACCGCCACCAGGGCGTCCACCGCCTCGCCGGGCACCGGCACGTCCGGCGCCTGCTCGGCGAGCAGGGTGCGCAGCCGGTTGCCCCAGCCGATGTCGGACAGTCGGCCGAGCGCACGGCCGGCCTCCGCCTGCTCGCCCGCCGGGATCCGGCCCTTGAGCGGCACCCCGAGTGCGTCCATCCCGGTCGGCCAGAGCCGTCGGGGCTCGAAGCTCACGCCCGGGCGGCCGAGCGCGGCCCGGGCGGCGGCCAGCGCCTCGGCGGAGACGTCCGGGGTGTGCAGCGGCCCCGCGCAGTTGTCGCACCGGCCGCACGGCGCGGCCTCCTCGTCGTCCAGCTGGCGGCGCAGGAACTCCATCCGGCAGCCGGTGCCCGCCGCATAGTCGCGCATCGCCCGCTGCTCCGCCTCCCGGGAGGCGGCGACCTTGGCGTAGCGGGCGGTGTCGTACTCCCAGCTCTGGCCGGTGGCCGTCCAGCCGCCCTTGACCCGGCGGACGGCGCCGTCCACGTCGAGCACCTTGAGCATGGTCTCCAGCCGGGCCCGGCGCAGGTCCACCCGGGGTTCCAGGGCGGCGGTGGAGAGCGGCCGGCCGGCCTCGGCCAGCGCGTCGATGGTGCGGCGCACCTGATCCTCCGGGGGGAAGGCCAGCGAGGCGAAGTAGCGCCAGATCGCCTCGTCCTCCCGCCCGGGCAGCAGCAGCACCTCGGCTCGGTCCACTCCGCGCCCGGCCCGGCCGACCTGCTGGTAGTAGGCGATCGGCGAGCTGGGCGAGCCGAGGTGCACCACGAAGCCGAGGTCGGGCTTGTCGAAGCCCATGCCGAGCGCGGAGGTGGCGACCAGCGCCTTGACCCGGTTGGCCAGCAGGTCGGCCTCGGCGGTGCGGCGCTCGGCGTCCTCGGTGCGGCCGGAGTAGGAGGCCACCGGGAAGCCGCGTTCGCGCAGGAAGGCCGTCACCTCCTCGGCGGCGGCCACCGTCAGGGTGTAGACGATGCCCGAGCCGGGGAGCCGGTCGAGGTGGTCGGCCAGCCAGGCGAGGCGGTGCGCCGGGTCGGGCAGCGAGAGCACGCCCAGGGTGAGGCTCTCCCGGTCGAGCGGCCCGCGCAGCACCAGGGCGTGCTCGTCGGTGGTGCCGGTGCCGAGCTGCTCGGCGACGTCCGCGGTGACCCGGGCGTTGGCGGTGGCGGTGGTGGCCAGCACCGGGACGCCGGGCGGCAGGTCCGCGAGCATGGTGCGCAGCCGGCGGTAGTCGGGGCGGAAGTCGTGCCCCCAGTCCGAGATGCAGTGGGCCTCGTCGACCACGAGCAGGCCGGTGGAGGCGGCGAGCTCAGGCAGCACCTGGTCGCGGAAGTCCGGGTTGTTCAGCCGCTCGGGGCTGACCAGCAGGATGTCGACCTTCCCGTCGGCGACCTCCTCCTGGATCGCGGTCCACTCGTCGGTGTTGGCCGAGTTGATCGTGCGGGCGTGGATGCCGGCCCGGGCGGCCGACTCGACCTGGTTGCGCATCAGGGCGAGCAGCGGCGAGACGATCACCGTCGGCCCGGCGCCGCGGGCCCGGAGCAGGGCGGTGGCGATGAAGTAGACGGCGGACTTCCCCCAGCCGGTGCGCTGGACGACCAGGGCGCGGCGGTGGTCGACCACGAGGGCCTCGATGGCCGTCCACTGGTCCTCGCGCAGGGTGGCTCCGGGGCCGGCGAGCTCGCGCAGGACGGCCTCGGCCCGCGCCCGGACCTCGGCGCGGTCGGCGGTGGCGGTGGTGTGGATGTCGGGCTGCTGCATGGCGTCCATGTAACCCCGTACCGCCGACAAGCGACGAATGCCGGGGAGCGGAGACGGGGGAAGGTGGGATGTATTTCATCCGCTGATCCGCTGAACGGCGGTCAAAATCCACTCGCGGGAGGGAGTGTCGCCTGCTCCGAATGAGTGAGGGAAAATTCGGGGGCGGAGTTATCCACAGGAAAAAAGTCGGTTCCGACATCGTTCGCGGATTGCGTCCACTCTTGCGGCCATGAACGCGATGAACAACGAACACGTCATTCTGTCCCTCGGACCGGCCTCCGACCACCGGCAGGTCGTCATGCGCGGCCCGGCCGACATGGCCGAGCTGCTTCCGTACTTCCTGGGCTTCTACCCCGACGACAGCATCGTCGCGGTGGGGCTCCACGGCCCCGGCCTGCACCAGGGCGGGGTGATCCGGGCGGACCTGCCGCGGTCGCCCGCGCAGTGGCCGGCCGCGGCGGAGGAGACGGCCGCCCTGCTGGTCGCCCTCTCCGAGCGGCACGGAGCCCGGCCGCTCCAGGTGCTCCTCTACCTCTGCCAGGACCGCGGTACGGCCCACGCCCCGCCGGTGGTGGACGGGCTGCGGCCGCTGGCGGAGGTCCTCCGGGCGGCCTTCGGGCGCCGGGGCGTGGCCGTCAAGGAGGCGCTGTGCGTCTCGGACGGCCGCTGGTGGTCCTTCCTCTGCCGCGGCGACGGGTGCTGCGACGCGGCGGGCAATCCGGTGCGGCGCAGCCCGGAGCCCGGTCCGGCGGCCGCCGCCGCGACGGTGGCCGGCCTGGTGCCGCGCGGCAGCCGCAAGGCCATCATCGGCGGGCTGGACCCGGTCGGTCCGCCGGCGGACGCCGCCCAGCGCGAGGCGCTCGCCCGGGCCGAGGCCGTGGACGCCCTCGCCAGGGAGCAGCGCCTCGCCCTGCTCGACCAGGCCTTCGCCGAGTTCCGGGCCGGAGCCAGGGAACTCGACGCGGACCGGACGGCCCAGCTGCTGCTCGCCCTGCGGGACCGCCTGGTGCGGGACCGCGGCGTCGAGTACGCCAGGCCCGACGAACTGGCCCCGGCCGAGCGGCTCTGGCGCTTCCTCGCCCGGCGGGCCGTGCCGCCGTACGAGGGCTGTGCGGTGGCCCCGCTCACCCTGCTGGCCTGGACGTCCTGGGTCGCCGGGGACACGGCGACGGCCCGGGTCGTGCTCGGGCACGTCCTGCGGCTCGCCCCGGGCTACCTGCTGGCCGAGCTGCTCTACGAGTCGCTCAACGACGGCATGACGCCCCAGGGGCTGCTGGCCGCCGTCGAGGCCCAGCGCCGGCGGCGCGAGGAGCCCGGGGACGCCACGGTCCCGGGCGAGGAGCCGCGGCCTCCGGCGGGCGGAGCGCCGAACGCCGAGGTGCCGCCGCCCGCCCAGGGGGCGCCCCTCCGCGACGACGCGGGTCCCGGGCCCGCCGCCCCGGGCGCCGGCGAGGCCCCCGGTGAGCGGCCCGGGCGGTCGGCCGGCGCGCGGCGGCACCGGCGTGGCGGTCGCCGGAAGGGCTCGTCCACGGCGTCGGTACCGACGGATCCGGGTCAGGGCGCCCCGGACGGCTCGGGAGGCCCGGAGCCGGACGGCGGTGGCGCCGGGGCGGTCGCCCTGCTGTCGGCGCCCGGACGGGCTGTGGCGCCCGGGCACGCCAGGGTGGCCGGGGAGCGGTTCGCCCGGGGCCTGCGGCTCGGCCGGGCGGCGGCCTGCGTGCCCGCCGCCCGGACCGGCCACCACCGCTGCCGGGGCGTCCGGCGGGCGGCGGGAGGAGGCCACCGTGCGCACTGAGCCGCTCCGCGCCGCGGCGCCGGCCCGAGGGCCGCTACGCCTCGCCGTGCGCCATCTTGATCAGGCGGTCCAGCACCGTGCCGCCGCTCATCCGAAGGCCGTCGTGCTCCCACTCGTTGGTGATCCAGGTCCGCAGGCCGCGCACCGCGCGGGCGGTCTCCAGCGAGTCGGCGGTGTCCACGTACATGTCGTCGTGGTACACGGCCGCCACGACCGGCACGGTGTTGGTGGCCAGTCGCACCCGGTCGTACAGGTCGGGCCAGTCGGTGCGGGCGGCGAGCAGGTCCGCGGTCTCCTTCAGCGGGCGCAGCGCCGGGTCGGTGTCGAACATCCAGGGGTAGATCATCTCCCCGGTGAACAGCACCGGCGCGTCGGACTCCAGCGCGGCCCGGGCGTCGAACTGCGGGAACTCCTTGCGGACCCGCTCGGCCGCCCAGGCGGTGCCGCCCTGGTCCACCGACCGCTGGCCGTAGATCGACTCGTGCAGCACCGCGTAGAGCGGGCCGCCCGCGAAGGAGAGCTGCGCCTGGGCGCCGGCCAGGAAGGTGTCGGAGAGCTCGGGCCCGGCCGCGCCCTCCACCCAGGCCTCCTCCAGCAGGTAGTGCAGCGTGCCGGAGCCGTTGCCGCCGCCGAGCAGCATGCCGAGCGCCTGGAACGCCTCGATGGTGAGCAGCCCGCCGTCCGGCAGGGTCGCGGGGGAGTCGGCGAGGTGGGCCGCGATCCGGCGCACCGCCTGGACGTCCTGCGGGAACCGGGCGTAGTGGCCCTCGTTCTTGCCGACCACCCGCGGGTAGGCGGCGCGGTAGACGTCGTCGGCCGAGCTGCCGAGGCCGGAGAGGCCACCGGTGATGAAGGCCTCGGTCAGGCCCTCGGGGGCGATGGAGAGGTAGGTGAGGGTGCAGAAGCCGCCGAAGCTCTGGCCCAGCACGCTCCAGCGCCGGTCGGCGCCGAGCAGCCGCTCGCGGATCAGCTCGGCGTCCCGGACGATCGAGTCCGCGCGGAAGAGGGCCAGGTAGTCCGCCTGTTCCTGCGGACTACCGCGCCGGGCGAGGGTCTGCCGGGTCGCGGGGGTGGACCGCCCGGTGCCGCGCTGGTCGAGCAGGAGCACCCGGTAGTCGTCCAGGGCGCGCTCCAGCCAGGAGTCCCGGCCGAGCGGCCGGGCGGCCTTGCCGCCCGGCCCGCCCTGGAGGTAGACCAGCCAGGGCAGGTCGGCCCGCTCGCGGCCTGCGGCGACCACCTCGCGGGCGTACACCTCGATCTGCTCGCACTGCGGGGCGGCGTGGTCGAGCGGCAGCTGGAACACGTGGTCGGTCGTGACAATCCCGGGCAGCCGGCTGATGGTGGACATGCAACTCCTCGGTCTCTGCTGGTCACAGCGATGGCGTCGCGGTTCACGGGGTCACCGGGTGCGGGGGCCGCGACCCCCGCACCGTATCCTGGCGGCGGTCGAGCACCGGTTCGACCGCCCCGTCCGTCCGACCGGTCGGCCGACCCCGGCCGACGACCGCCCCGAGCGGGCCCGACGGCGGCCCGCAAGACGAGTGCCGGCCCCGGATCGCGGACGGTGACGCGCCCGCGCCGAGGCCCCGGTGACGTTCCGACGGAAGCTGTACGGCCGCCCGGCAGAACCGTCCCGACCAGCGGCGCAGCGGCGGGGCGTGACCTGGTGGCGGTGCGCGGCGTTCACTCCGGGGGTCTCCGCCCGGTTCGGGCGGGCCGATCACCGGGCGGTGCGGACCAGAGCGCCCGGACACCGGCAGCCGTCGGCGGCCGCGTGCGGCACCATGACCGGTGGCCACCAGGGGGCCGAGCGTCACGGCGGGTGCGGGCCGCGGGGGAAGGGCGTCACCGGCCGACCGGGCCGCCGGACCTGACGGCGTGCCGGGCCACGGCGAGGGGCCCCGGGAACGAAGGCGCGGCGCGCCGGTACCGGCCCGGTACCGAGCACCGCATGGCACGACCCGTCACCGGGTACGGCCAGAAACGGCACACCCGCCGACGGGACGGCCCCGCCGGCCCGGCATCATCAGCACGCGATCGAGCATGCTCGCGGCCCACCGGCCTGACCCGGCCACCGGACCGCCGAGGGGAGGAGAGTCCGGTGACCGCCATGAGGCCACCACAGGCCATGCCGGCCGAGAGCGTGGTCGGCGCGCCGCCCAGGCCGGTGGGCCGCCACGACCAGGCCCCGGCAGCCGGGCCCGCGGGCGCACCGCTCGGCCCGGGCCGAGCCGCGGCCCCGCCGCGGCCGCAGCCGCCCGCCGTCCACCACGCGGTGATCTGCGTCAACGCCCCGGCGATGGCCGCCTCCGGCCCCGACGGCCAGCTGCGCGGCCACGGCCTGCACGGCTTCTACCGCAACGGCGTCCGGGTGCTCGCCCGGATGGAGCTGCGGCTGGGCGGCATGGAGCCGCTGCCGCTCCAGGGCACCCTGACCAGCACCGCCCAGGCCCGCTTCCTCGGCGCCGTCCGCATCCCCGGCGACCTCGACCCGGATCCGGCACTCACCGTCGAGCGGCTGCGGCACGCGGACGGCGTGGAGACCGTGGTCGTGCGCAACACCGGTCCCCGGCCCGCCCGGCTGCCACTGGAGATAGCCCTCGGCACCGACCTCGGCCCGGTCGCCGAGATCGCGGCCGGGCACCGCCAGCCCGACCTGCCGGGGCAGGTGCAGTCCGCCGGACTGCGCTGGACGGGCCCGGTGCACAGCGCCGTGGTCAGCGCCCAGCCCTCCCCGCACGCCGTCCTGGCCGGCGCCGGCGTGCTCCGCTGGGACCTGGAGGTCCAGCCGGGAGCCCGCTGGTCGGTCGAGCTGCACACCGAGCTGGAGACCGCCGCCGGCGGCCCGCGCCCGCCGGGCGGCCGCGGCACCGGCGCGCCACTGCCCTGGTCCGAGCCGGAGGTCCGCAGCGACGACACCCGGGCCGCCCCACTGGTCTCCCGCTCGCTGGACGCCCTCGGCGGGCTGCTCTTCGCCGACCCGGACCGCCCGACCGACCTCTACCCGGCCTCCGGAGCGCCCTGGCGCTTCGGCCTCGCCCCGGCCGACGCGCTCTGGGCCGCCCGGCTGACCCTGCCGCTCGGCACCCGGCTGGCGGCCGGCACCCTCCGGGCGCTGGCCCGCCGCCAGCAGCTCGCCCCCGCCCCGGGCCGCACCGAGGGCCTGCTGCCCGGCGCCCTGCGCCACGGCGGTCCCGAGCTGCCACCCACCTGCACGGCCACCGAGGCTACCCTGCTGTTCGTCACCGTGCTGGCCGAGGCCTGGCGCTGGGGCCTGCCCCCGGCGGAGGTCGCCGAGCTGCTGCCGACCGCCGAGCGGGCCCTGGCCGCCCTGCGGGAGGGTCTGGTCGACGGCTTCGTCACCGACCTGAGCCGCCCGGCCGAGGAGCGCTCCGCCCACCCGGTCGCCGCCCGCGCCGAGGTCCAGGCGCAGGCCCACCGCGCCGCCCTGCACGGGGCCGAGCTGCTGGAGGCCTTCGGCCGACCGGGCGCCGAGGACTGGCGCGGCTGGGCCGCCGGGCTGCGCCGGCGCTTCCGCGAGCGGTTCTGGGTCGACGACCTCTCCGGCGGCCGCCCCGCGGCCGGGCTGGCCCCGGGCGGCCAGCCGCTGCCCGCCGTCGCCTCCTCCCTGGTGCACCTGCTGGACACCGGGCTCGCCGTCGACGGCGGCCGGCACGAGAGCCTGCTGGACCGCGAGCAGACCCGGCTGCTCGCCCAGCGCCTGGTCGCGCCGGAGCTGGACAGCGGCTGGGGCCTGCGCACCCTGAGCGCCAAGTCCCTCCGCTTCAACCCGCTGGGCCACCGCGGCGGCGCGGTGCGGGTCCACGAGACGGCGCTGGCGGTCGCCGGACTGGCCGAGGCCGGTCACGAGAACGAGGCCGGCACCCTGCTGGAGGGCCTGCTCGCCGCGAGCGCCCACTTCGAGGGGCGCCTGCCGGAGATGTACGCGGGGGAGCAGCGCACCCCCGGCTGCCCGCCGGTGCCGCACCCGGCCGCCTGCCGCCCGGCGGCGGTCTCCGCGGCCGGTGCCGTGCACGCGGTGTTCGCCCTCGCCGGGGTCCGGCCCGACGTCCCGGGCGGCCGGGTGCTGGTCCGCCCGGCCAGCACCGCACCGCTCGGCGAGCTGGAGCTGACCGGTCTGCGGGTGGCGGGCGAGCCCTTCTCCGTCCGGGTGAGCCGGATCGGCGTGGCGATGGTGGAGGAGGCGTCCGAGGACCTGCAACTCGTCGCCCGCTGAGCCCGCCGCCGCCCGCCACCGCCCGTCCGGGCCCGGTGTCGGTGACACCGGGTCACCGGCACCGCTCCCGGCCCGTACACGAACCGCGCCGGGCCGGGCGGGGGCCACCGGCCAGGAGCGGCCACGCACGGGCCTGTGCTTATCGTCAGAGAGACGACTATGATCGTCGCCATGTCGCGCTACGATCCGTCGGCCTTCCCCCCGTTCGCTGTCACGGTTGACCTCGTGGTGCTGACGGTGCGCGACCACTCGCTCTGCGCCCTGCTGGTCAGACGCGGCGAGCCGCCGTTCCAGGGGTACTGGGCGCTGCCCGGCGGCTTCGTCCGCCCGGACGAGGGCCTGGCCGAGGCCGCCTCCCGCGAGCTGGCCGAGGAGACCGGCCTGCGCGCCCACACCGCCCCCGGCCAGGACGCGGTCGGCCCCGGTGCGGCCGGCGCCCACCTCGAGCAGCTCGCCACCTACGGCCACCCGCAGCGCGACCCCCGGATGCGCGTGGTCAGCGTCGCCTACCTGGTGCTCGCCCCCGACCTGCCGACGCCCCGGGCCGGCGGCGACGCCAGCGGCGCCCGCTGGGCCCCGGTCGGCGAACTCCTCGGGGAGAACCCGGCCGACGGCGTCCCGCTCGCCTTCGACCACGGCCTGATCCTCGCCGACGGTGTGGAACGCGCCCGCTCCAAGATCGAGTACTCCTCCCTCGCCACCGCCTTCTGCCCGACCGAGTTCACCGTCGGCGAGCTGCGCCGGGTCTACGAGGCGGTCTGGGGCGTGGTGCTGGACCCGCGGAACTTCCACCGCAAGGTCACCGGCACCCCCGGCTTCCTGCTGCCCTCGGGCGGCACGACGACCCGTCAGGGTGGCCGTCCGGCCCAGCTGTTCACCGCCGGCGGTGCGACCGTCCTCAACCCGCCCATGCTCCGCCCGGAGTCCTGACCCCCGCGGGCCCTGTGCCCGGCCCTGCCCCCAGCCCTCCGCCAGGCCCTGTGCCCGGTTCGCCCGGACCCGGTACCGACCCGCCGTTGCGCGGCATCGGGCAGCCGAATGGCCTGGCCTGGCTGCGGACCCGGGGGCGTCGGCGCAGAGTGTCGGTGGACGCTCCGACCGCCCGGGCCGGAGGCCTCCGGTCCAGGGAGTCCCGCGATGGCCATCAAGGACTGCGCCAACCAGCGAATCCTCATCGAGGGGCTGGCGGCGGACTACCGGAGCCTGGACAGGACCACCACCGCAACGGAGAAGGAACTGGCCGAGCTGCAGGCCGAGCACGCGGCGCCCGAGTCGATCGCCGCCGTCGAGGAACGGCTGGCCGCCGAGCGGGAGCGGTTGGGCGAGATCGTGGTCGAGGGCCAGGCCGCTGTCGACGACTTCCACGCGGAGTGCGGCGGTGAGCAGCTCCCGCCACCGCCCTGGCCTTCCCTGTAGGGGCCGCACCCCTCATCGGACACGGAGCCCCGCCCGTCCGGCACCACCGGAGCCGCCGACATCACCGGCACCACCGGAGCCACCGGAGCCGCCGAAGCAACCGACTCCGCCGGGACCCGGAACGGACCGGTCGACCGTGAATCGCAGGATCGGATTGTCCCCTGATCGGGTGAGGTGGGCAGCCGGTGGGCCCGTGCCGTTCCCGTAATGCCCGGAATAGCCGTCGCCGCCCCCTAATGTGCTGGCGCGGAGCCGCGCGGGTGCATGCCCGCCCGTCAGGGGTGCTCCGCGTCGAACAGCTCGGCCGAGGGCACGGGAGCAGCCAGCGATGATCCAGATCACGGGACTGACCAAGGTCTACCGCAAGGGCGCTCCGCCCGCAGTGCTCGACCTGACCTTCGACGCCCGGCCCGGCACGGTGACCGCGCTGCTCGGCGCCGAGGGGGCGGGCAAGTCCACCGCCCTGCGGCTGATGCTCGAACTCGAACGCGGCCAGGGCGTCACGCTCTTCGACGGCCGCCGCTACCGTCGGCTGCGCCACCCCGAGCGCGAGGTGGGGGTGCTGCTGCCCGGCACCGGGGAGGCCGCGGTGGCCGGACATCCGGGCCGCAAGGCGCGCAGCCACCTGCGGATGCTCGCCGCAGCCGTCGGCGTCCCGGCCCGGCGGGCCGACGAACTGCTGGAGCAGACCCGGCTGGCCGCCGTCGCCGGGCAGCGGCTGCGCACCTTCTCGCCCGGCATGCACCGCCGCCTGGCCCTGGCCGCCGCCCTGCTCGGCGACCCCGGCGCGCTGCTGCTGGACGGGCCCGCCGACGGCCTGTCACCGCGCAACGTCGAGTGGTTCCACTCCTTCCTGCGCTCCTTCGGGGCCGCCGGCGGAACGGTCCTGGTGACCACCCGCACGCCGCAGGAGGCCTCGCAGCTCGCGGACCGGGTGGTCACCCTGGACCGTGGCCGACTGGTGGCCGACCAGCCGGTCGCGGAGTTCCGGCGGACCAGGCTCAGCCCCGAAGTGGCCGTCCGGGGGCCGCAGATGGCACGGCTGGCGGACCTGCTGGTCAGCCAGGGCGCGGACGTCCGACGGGACGGCAGCGTGGGCCTCGCGGTGGCCGGCATCGACCGCACCGAGATCGGCGAACTCGCCTACCGTCACGGGATCCTGTTGCACGAGTTGGCGGACCGGGTGGTCGAGCAGCCGGCGCCGCGGGTCGTCCTGCCGGTCGGCTCGGGCCGCTCCGGCCACCTCCGCCTCCACCCGGAACCCGGGGCGGGGCCGAGCCCGGAGTCGGCCGAGCAACCGAACCCGGAACCGGACCCGGCACCGAGCCCGGAACCGAAGTCGGAGCCAGGCCCGCAGTCGGCCGCCGAGCGGATCCCCGAGCCGGCCGCCGAGCCCACCCCGGTCGGAGCCGTGACGACTCCGGCCGAGCCGGCCACCGTCTTCGCCCCCGAAGCCTCCGTCCCCGAAGCCATTACCCCCGGAGCCACCGCCTCCGTCCCCCGTGCCGCCACCGCCCCGAAGCACAACGCCCCCCGCCGCCGGGAGGACGGCTCCCTGCCCACCCGCGCCCTGCCCGCCGTGGCAATCGCCGCCGCGCTCCCTGCCGCCGCGCTCCCCGTCCTCGGTTCGGCGGGCCGCCGCCCCGGGCCCGTCGGCCGTCGGCCGGAGCCGACCGCGGAGGCCGGGTCCGACGCCCCCGCCAAGCCCGCCCCCGCGCCCATCGTCGCCGTCGACCGGCTCTTCCGCGACGACCCGGCCCCGGCCCTGCCGCAGCCGCCCGCCCGGGTCCGGCCGCCGGGCCGCCGGGTGAGCGCCGACGACCTGCTCACCGACGACACCGTCCGCCTCCGTCGCCCCGTCTCGGGCACGAGCGTCGTCCGGGTCTCCACCGCCCAGCCCCCCGCCGCCCCCACGGCCCCCGCCATCCCCGCAGCCCCTGCCCCCGCCACCCCCGACGACCACCGGAGCGAGTGAACCGTGCGTGTCCTGGCCTACGAGCTGCGCCGCCTGCGCGGCCTGCGTTCCACCTGGCTGCTGCTCGCCGCCGTGCTGCTCGGCGACGCCGTCGTGGCCGCCGTCCTGGCGGACCAGGCCCCGGACGGCCCGCTGGCCGCCCCGGCCGGGGTGCGGCTGCTGACCGCCGCCGTCCCGTTGGTCCCGCTGCCCTTCGCGGCGCTCGGCGCCGGGGTGCTGGGCGCGCTCTCGTACGGGCACGAGGTGCGCCACCCGGGGCTGCCGGCCTCGCAGGTGTCGTACCCGCGCCGGGTGCGACTGCTGCTGGCCAAGCTGCTGGTGATCGGGCCGGTGGCGGCCCTGCTGGCGCTGACCACCCTGCTGCTCGACACGCTGGCCGTGCACCTCGCGCTGCCGGACGGCGTCACCGTGGCGGCCTGGGCGGACCCGGCCGCGCTGTCGGACCGGGTGTCCGCGGCGGTGACCGGCGCCGGGCTGTCCGGGCTGTCCGACCTGCCGGGCGTGTTCTCCCCGCTCGGCCTGACGGCCGGTCACGGGGTGCCCGCCGCCCTGCTGGCCTTCGTCCTGCTCACCGTGGTGGCGGCCTGGACCGGGGTGCTGACGGCCTCGCTGACCCGCAGCGCCGCGGCCGGGGTGCTGTTGCTGTGCGCACTGCCGCCGCTGCTGGAGTCCGGCGTCGCCCTGCTGCTGCGTCACACCGGCAGGCCGTGGCCGGCCCGGGCGGCCGAGCTGCTGCCGTTCCAGTCCGGGATCGAGTGGGCCTACGGCTGGGTGTACGGCGGTGCGCACGAGGCGGTGGCCGGGAGCGCGGCGCTGACCGATCCGGCGCTGCTCGCCGCGGTCGCGGCCCCCGCGGGGCTCCTGCTGCTCGCCGCCCTGCTGGCCCAGGCCCGCCGCCGCGCCCTGTAGGCCCGTGGCTGCGCATCGCGCAGGGCCTCCCGCACGGAGCCGCACCCGTGGGCGCGGCCCTGTCCGGTCCTGCGGAAGCCCCCGGGGTGCGGTCCTGCCCGTGGCTACCAAGATCGACCAGCAGTGACCGTAATGCGCGGTTCTTCCTGATAAGAAGTCAATTATCCAGTCACGGTCGATCACCCTTTCGTGTGCTTTTCACGAGAATTCTCAAGCCACGCCTGCGGATCGCCGACAAAGGAGGCGTGAGTACCCTTGCGCACCCCACCATGACCCCCGCCCGTTCCGCCGATGGGCCCATCCACGGTCCCGGCGACCTGGACCGCTTCTCGTACGCCGACCGGCCGACCCCGCCGGCGCCCCGCTGGGAGGGCGCCGAGTCCGACATCGGCCGGGTCGGCCGCAAGACCACCAGCAGCCGCGGCCGCGGTCTGCACGGCCAGCTGGTCCAGCAGCTCGGCCAGATGATCGTCTCCGGCGATCTCGGTGCCGACCGCCCGCTGGTGCCCGAGGAGATCGGCCAGCGGTTCGAGGTCTCCCGGACCGTCGTCCGCGAGTCGCTGCGCGTGCTGGAGGCCAAGGGCCTGGTCAGCGCCCGGCCGAACGTCGGCACCCGGGTCCGTCCGGTCGGCGACTGGAACCTGCTGGACCCGGACATCATCGAGTGGCGCGCCTTCGGTCCGCAGCGGGACGAGCAGCGCCGGGAGCTGTTCGAGCTCCGCTGGGCGATCGAGCCGCTGGCAGCCCGGCTCGCCGCCGGTCACGGCCGGGAGGACGTCCAGCAGCGCCTGGTCGAGCTGGTCGAGATCATGGGCCACGCCGCCTCCCAGGCCGACCTCTCCACGTACACCCGGGCCGACGCCGAGCTGCACGGCCTGATCCTCCAGATGGCCGGCAACCGGATGCTGGAGCACCTGTCCGGGATCGTCGCCTGCGCGCTGCAGGTCTCGGGCGGCCCGGCGATCTCCTGCGAGCGGCCCTCCGAGTCCTCGGTCGGCCTGCACGCCCGGCTGGTGGACGCGCTGGGCGCCGGCGACGGCACCGCGGGCGAGGTCGCGATGCGGGCGCTGCTCACCGTCCATCCCGAGGTCGAGCCGTCCGTCCCCGCGCCCAGGGAGCACTGAACGGGCTGTTTCCACGAGCGGAGGCGCCGGCTGGCGGCGGTCCGCTCCGCCAGGGCCCTCCGGTCGCATCGTGCGGCGCAGCCGGGGGGCCTCCGCATGCCGTCACCCCTCGGGTCGACCGGAGCCGGGAGAACGTGGGGAACGCCGGGGGCGGGAGAAGGACGGGGAAGCCGGGGGAAGCCGGAGTCGGGGGAGCCGGGGAGAGGCCGGGAGAGCCGGCCGCGCCCGGGAGGGGTCACCGGGCCCGGGAAGGCGGGCAGGCGAAGGATGAGCCCGTTTCGCGGCTTGTCCATGACAATAGTTCACCTCGCGAGTGCGCGATGATGGAAGCGGCCCCGGGTTGCGGGCGCCGGGTCGGTGTGACCCGCGACACGAAGGCCATGCGTAACACTTGACGAGTAGCAGCGATGTGTCCTGAGCGGAAGCAGCTCCGGAATACTCCAACATGTCAGAATGCTGTGTTGGTCCGCGGCGCTGCTGCCGTCCTGCAAACCCAGTCCTCAAGCCCGAGTCGGTCGGAATCGACACCGCGCGTCCGACGCGCGATCTCCTTCCCCGCCCGCTCGGGCGGCCGGTACGGGTTCGAGATCCACTCATCGTCCGAGAGGTTGTTCGTGTCGGCCAGCACATCCCGTTCGCTTCCCCCCGAGATCGCCGAGTCCGCGGCTCTGCTGGCGCTCATCGAGCGGGGCAAGGCCCAGGGGCAGATCGCCGGTGACGACGTGCGCCAGGCGTTCGAGGCGGACCAGATCCCGGTCACCAAGTGGAAGAACGTCATGCGCAGCCTCAACCAGGTGCTGATTGAGGAGGGGGTGGACCTCATGGTCAGCGCGGCCGAACCGGCCGGCGCCAAGCGCAAGAGCGTTGCTGCCAAGAGCCCCACCAAGCGCACCGCCACCAAGGCTGTCACCACCCGGACCCCGGCCGCCCCGTCGGCCCCGACCAAGCCGCCCGTGCGGATCGCCCCCGGCGCTCCCGTCGCGGCGCCGGCCGTCGCGGCCGCCACGGCCCCGGCTCCCACCGTCTCCGCCGAGATCACCGCCGAGGGGAGGACCGCGGTCGGCTCCGAGCTGAAGGCGGCTCCCGCGAAGAAGGCCGCGCCGGCCAAGAAGGCCGCGGCGAAGAAGACCGCCGCGCCGGCCAAGAAGACCGCCGCCAAGAAGACCGCCGCCGGCAAGACCGCCAAGGGCGACGAGGAGCTGCTCGGCGAGGAGGAGCTGCTCGAGGACGTCGCGCTGCCCGGTGACAAGACCGAGGCCGAGGGCACCGCTCCGGAGGAGGAGTCGGAGGGCTTCGTCCTCTCCGACGACGACGAGGACGACGCGCCGGCCCAGCAGGTCGCCGTCGCCGGTGCCACCGCCGACCCGGTCAAGGACTACCTGAAGCAGATCGGCAAGGTCCCGCTGCTCAACGCCGAGCAGGAGGTCGAGCTCGCCAAGCGCATCGAGGCCGGCCTGTTCGCCGAGGACAAGCTCTCGGCCGCCGACAAGCTCGCCCCGAAGCTCAAGCGCGAGCTGGAGATCATCGCCGAGGACGGCCGCCGGGCCAAGAACCACCTGCTGGAGGCCAACCTCCGCCTCGTGGTCTCGCTGGCCAAGCGCTACACCGGTCGCGGCATGCTCTTCCTGGACCTGATCCAGGAGGGCAACCTCGGTCTGATCCGTGCGGTCGAGAAGTTCGACTACACCAAGGGCTACAAGTTCTCGACCTACGCCACCTGGTGGATCCGCCAGGCGATCACCCGCGCCATGGCCGACCAGGCCCGCACCATCCGCATCCCGGTGCACATGGTCGAGGTCATCAACAAGCTGGCCCGCGTCCAGCGCCAGATGCTCCAGGACCTGGGCCGCGAGCCCACCCCGGAGGAGCTGGCCAAGGAACTCGACATGACCCCCGAGAAGGTCATCGAGGTCCAGAAGTACGGCCGTGAGCCGATCTCGCTGCACACCCCGCTGGGCGAGGACGGCGACAGCGAGTTCGGTGACCTGATCGAGGACTCCGAGGCGGTCGTCCCGGCCGACGCGGTCTCCTTCACCCTGCTCCAGGAGCAGCTGCACTCGGTGCTGGACACCCTGTCCGAGCGCGAGGCGGGCGTGGTCTCGATGCGCTTCGGCCTGACCGACGGCCAGCCGAAGACGCTGGACGAGATCGGCAAGGTGTACGGGGTCACCCGTGAGCGCATCCGCCAGATCGAGTCGAAGACCATGTCGAAGCTGCGCCACCCGTCGCGCTCCCAGGTGCTGCGCGACTACCTGGACTGATTCGACGGCAGTCGTTCCACGCGAAGGCCCGGAGCCGTACGGCTCCGGGCCTTCGCGTGGAACGA